>CAZFQG010000166.1:0-14622 GCA_964520785.1 uncultured Planctomycetaceae bacterium
ACCGCACGGATTCTTGCCAAAAGAAAAACCGCTATTTGACACCTTCACAGGGCTGCCCAAAGGAGGTTAATGATGCAACGCACCATGTTTTTGGCCGCTGCCGCGGTTTTGGCCGCGGTTTCTCCGGCGTTTGCCGCCACCGTCTTCGACGACGCGGTCGCCTATTGGCCGTTTGAAGGGAGCGGCACGACCGTGGCCGATGAGTCGCTCACGGCGCCGATTGACTTGCAGTCCTCTTCATCGGGTTTGACCCGGGTGGACGGCGTCGTGGGGCAGGCGATTTGCTCCTCGGCGAGCACCGACTGGCTGACGACCAACGGCGACGTCGACGCCTTGGACCTGGGGCGAGACGACCCGTTCACCTGGGCCGGCTGGGTGAACAAGCAGTCCAGCGCCATGGTCTTGAGTTCCAAGATGCTCTCCTCGGGGACCTACCGCGGATGGTGGATTTACGGCCGCGATGACGGCGCGGTCGATTTCCTCCTGCGTTCGGAGAACACCGCCGACAAGCGGATTTGGATGCGCTCGGCCCCGGGAGCGATTCAGGATTTCTACTGGTCGCATCTGACGGTTACCTTCTCCTACGACGAGACCGACCCGACGAAGGGCGTGCGAATGTACTCTTGGGGCTCGGAAGTCCCTCTTTCGGTGGTGAGCGACGGCGTCTCCTTCGCGACGGGGCTGCCCACGGACAACACGGCTTCGTTCAACGTGTTCGGGCGGAACGACTCCGGTATCGGCAACGGATGCATTGACGAGCTGGCGATCTGGAAGCGGGTCTTGGAGCAGTCGGAGATCGACCAATTGGTCGCCGCCGGGCCCGGTCCGCCGGAACGGCCGGAAGGGAACTATGTCGTCAATGGCGATTTTGAAGACACGGAAGGTTGGGGAGTAGCCGGCTCGACCGAGTTTCCTCCGGGATGGGGCGGGACGACCCGCATGAACGCGGCGACGCAAATGACCGATGCCGGGGCCATTGGCGGTTCCGGAGCCTCCGCCTACTGCGAGCCGTTCTGGGCGACGAGCGAGAGCGTCCGCCGGGAGCTGCGGCAGAACCTCGTCATGGAGACCCTTTCCGAGTGGCAGTTCGACATGGACTTCGCCTGCGAGAACCCCTTCGCCACCGCCGGTGACCGCTCCTTCAACGTGTCGCTTGTCCATTCCGGCGGAATCCTCACGCTCCGCGTGGTCGATTCGGATTCCAACGGCATTGGTGACGTGCAGTACTACGATGGAGCCGGAGACGGCTGGACGGAAATCGCCGAATTGATGAACAGCGTGGTTTTCGACGACAACCTGTTCTTCGAACCGGCCACCCACAACCTGACCGTACTGGGCAACTATACGACGGAGGAGCCGACATTCGACATCCTCCTGAAGAACTCCGAGGGAACGGAATTCAGCGCGACCGGCTTGAGCGGGTTCCTGACCGGTCCTCCTTCGGCCGGCGGTGGGGTCAGATCGATCCAGTTTACCACGTTCAACTCCCTCGGGGGATACACGATCGACAACGTGTCCCTGATTGACCTCATCGACGAACCGCCCGTGCTGGCCGGCGACCTCAACGGCGACGGCATGGTCGGCAGCGCCGACTTGGACATCGTCCGCGGCAATTGGGGACAGACGGTCGAACCAGGTTGTCTTTCCTGCGGCGATCCCTCCGGCGACGGCACGGTCGGCAGCGCCGATTTGGACATCGTCCGCGCCAACTGGGGGGCTACCGCCGCGGCCGCGGTCCCCGAGCCGGGGTTCGCGGCGATACTGCTGTGCGCGGCCGCCCTAGCCGGGTTCACCCGGAGGAGATAGCCCCGGCTCGCTACGTGGTTTTGTGATAAGGGCGTTCTTCGATTAGGATGGTATCGCGAAGATGCGAGTTGCCTGATTCCCTGGAAGAGAAGGACGCCCTGATGAAATCGGTCGGTAAGAAAATACTCAAGCAATGTGGCCTGTTCGACTTCGCCTGTTACGCGGCTCCCCGCCTGTTGCGATTGAAAAACCGCCTGCTGCGGGCGGACGAGCGGATCATACGCGATTACCTCGCCACGGAACGCGCGAAGAAGCTGCAAATCGGAACCGGCAACAACATCCGGCCCGGCTGGCTCAACTCGGACTATTACTCGTGGCATCGCGGCGTGATTCACCTGGACGCGCGGAAGCGGTTTCCGTTGCCGGATGCGTGCCTCGATATCGTGTTTTCGGAACACATGATCGAACACATCCCCTTCACGGCGGTCCGGTCGATGTTCGGTGAGTGTTTTCGAACGCTGAAGCCGGGGGGCCGAATCCGGATCGGAACGCCGGACCTCGGTTTTTTGATCGACCTCTACCGAGAGGACAAGTCCGACTTGCAGCGGAGATACGTCGAATGGGCGGTCGAGAAGTATTTGCCGGAGGCGCCGGCCGCGTATGACACGTTCGTGATCAATAACTTCGTCCGCGATTGGGGTCATTTGTTCATCTGGGATGAAAAGACCCTTCGCCGCGCGCTGGAAGACGCGGGGTTCGTCGACATCGCGCGGAAAGCGCTGGGCCGGAGCGATTGTGAAGAACTGCGATCGTTGGAGAATGAAGAACGGATGCCGGAAGGTTTTCTGGCCCTGGAGAGCCTGACGGTCGAGGCAAGAAAACCGTTGACATCATGACGTGAATTCCCCTTCTTGGAGTGAAAGGCAATGAAAACAATCCCGATTCCCTTTATCGTGCCGTTGGCCGCGGTTTTTTTGTCCGTTTGTGTGGCGAGGGGCACTGAACGTCCGGAGGGTTCCGGTCCCGATCAGCAGGGGAAATCCAATGGAACGGTTGAAACGCGTCTGTTCGTTGACGACGTTGAACTCGCGAAACGGGAAAACGTCGTCCGCCGTGCCCACGCCTGCGCAAAACCGGCCGAACCGATACTGATTCCCGAAAAGCCGTGGGAGCAAGACGGAGAGGACCGGCGGATTTACGTCTACGGGACGGTCCTTCGGGACCCGGCGACCGGCCAATTCCGCATGTGGTACAACCGCCTCGACAGAATCCTGTACGCCACGAGCGAGGACGGGCTTATGTGGCGGCGGCCCGAACTGGGCCTTGTCGAGCACGAGGGTTCGGCGGAAAACAACCTCCTGCCCATCGACATGCACTCGCCCAGCGTCGTATTCGACCCGGATGCGGAGAATGCCGACGCGAGATACAAGATGCTCGGCCATCCCCGGAAAGCGCCGCGCGGTTACTGCGTCGCCCATTCGGCGGATGGGCTGAAATGGACCTTCTATCCGAAGAACCCGCTCGCCCCCGGGGGGGATACCTGTACGTTGGCGCACGACGCCGACACGGGAGAGTTCTTCGCCTTTTTCAAGAAGACGCACGAACATCGCGGCCATCGGCGCCGATTGGTCTATCTTTCTACGAGCCGCGACATGCAGACGTGGACCGAGCCGGTTCTCGTGATGGCTCCGGACGAGATCGATGACGCGCAGACGGCCGCCCAAGGGGGAAAGTTCTCGCAGTTCTATAACATGTCGGCCTTCCGCCACGGGAATCAGTGGCTTGGCCTGGTCACTCATTTTCGATACAGCGGCTCCCCGCCGCGCAAGGGACCGCTGCAAAGCGGCGACGACGGCCCGATCGACGTTCAACTCGTCCATAGCCGCGACGGCCTTGACTGGAAACGGTGCGAAGACCGCTCGCCGGTCATCCCCAACGGTCCCCACGATTATGATGCCGGGTGCATTCTCGGCACGGCGAATTTGCCGGTCTTCGTCGGCGATGAAATGTGGATTTACTACACGGCGATCACCACGACCCACGGCGGTTTCGTCCCCGAGAAAGTGATCACCATCGCCCTGGCGAAGTGGCGCCGCGACGGATTCGTCTCGCTCGAAGCCGGCGAGGAGGAAGGCGTAGTGGAAACCGTGCCAATCAAATCGGGAGGAAGGTCGCTGCGCATCAACGCCGACGCGGAAGGAGGACGACTCCTCGTTGAACTGCTGCACCCACGTACCGGCGAACCACTGGACGGCTATTCGGCCGCCGACGCGGTCCCCATCACGACCGATTCCGTGGCACACGAGGTCCGTTGGCAGAACGGGTCGGCCCTCCCGAGCAATGTCTTCCAGATTCGTTTTCGTCTGAAGAACACCCGGCTATATTCATACGCACTATGAAAAAGGCCCGTACACTTGTGATCCGAAATCTCCTTATCGCCGGTGCGATCCTTGTCCCGACGTTGTCTCTGGCGGCTCCGGTCTTCGAGGAGACGGCCCTGTTCACTTCCGGAACCGGCGGCTACCACACATTCCGCATTCCCGCCGCGGCGGTGCTTCCCGGCGGAACGATTCTCGCCTTCGCGGAGGGGCGCAAGGCGAGCAGCGCCGACGACGGCGATATCGACCTCGTCATGCGCCGGAGCACAAACGGCGGCGGAACCTGGTCCGAGATAATCGTCGTACATGAGGAAGGGGGAAATGCGCCTATCACCATCGGCAACCCCACGCCGGTCGTCGATCGCCGGACCGGGGCCGTGCATCTTCTCTTCTCTCGTAACAACCAGCGGCTGTTCGTCATGAGCAGTTTCGACGAAGGAACCACGTTTTCCCCGCCGCACGAGCTGACCTCGGTCGCCGAGGGGGTCAACTTCGACTGGACCCGGCTCGGCCCCGGCCCCACCGCCGGGATTCAGACCGGCGCCGGCCGGCTCGTTGCGCCGGTCTGGCTCAACGCGAAGATCGGCGACCCGGACGCGTACCGCGCAGCGGCCCTCTTCAGCGACGACGGTGGCCAATCCTGGGCGATCGGAGACGTCGTGCCGCTCGGCCCGGGAATTCGAGGGATCAACGAGAGCGCCATCGTCGAGTTGGCCGATGGAACCCTCTACCTCACCGGCCGCACGAACGCCGGCCCGCCCTACCGTTGCGAATCAACAAGTCCCGACGGCGGGACCTGGAGCCGGTCCGCGTTCGACGGGAGCATCAACGCGAACATGTCGGCGGTGAAGACGAGCATCGTCCGTTACTTTTCCGAGGCGACCGACGAAGCGAACCGCCTGCTCTACTCCGCTCCGAACACCGGCACGCGATCCGGAATGACCGTCTGGCTCAGCGAAGACGAGGCGGAGACCTGGCCGGTCTCTCGAACGGTCCACGCCGGTCCCTCGGCCTACAGCGAATTGGCGGTGGCGAGTGACGATTCCATCCTTCTCTTCTACGAGAAAGGAGACGGTTCTCCATACGAGAAGATCAGCCTCGCCCGGTTCAACCTGGAATGGTTGACCCAAGCCCGTAACCCGGCCGAAAACCGGATTCTCAACCCGATTTTCGACGACACCGAAAGCTGGGGGCCGGCCGGATCGACCGATTGGCCGCCCGGCTGGACCGGTTCCTCCCCCCGGAAGAACGCCGCGTCGCCCCTTTTCGGCAGCGGCGCCATCGGCGGCGGTGGCACCAGCGCGCACTTGCCGGCGTTCGCGACGTCCGTCGCCGACCAGCGGCGAGAGATCAAGCACTATATGAGCGACACCGCGGCGAACTGGGAGTTCTCCTTCGATCTGGCCGGCGGCGATCCCGGCTCCGGCGACGCGCGGTCGATGAGTCTGGGGATCAATCACGGCTCCGGGCAGATCACCCTTCGCATCACCGATCGCGACGACGACGGCCGGGGTGAGATCGAGTATTACGCGAACGAGGCGTGGACTCCGATCGGCGCGCTCGACGGCGCGATCGTCTTCTCAAGCGAGCCGACCGTGCAACCCTCGGTGAACCGCATCCGCGTGACGGGCCGTTACGCGGCGGAGAACCCGGCTTTCGACGTCGCCGTCGAAGACGCCGAAGGCGGCTTCTTCGAGGTAAAGGGACTGCGCGGCTGGCAAACCGCCGCGCCGGCCCCGGGGGCCGTCATCAATCTTGTTTCCTTCAATACGTTTCTCTCCTCCGCCGACTACGTGATCGACAACCTTCTCTTCCATGACGCGGACCTCCTTCCCGGCGACGCCGATGGCAACGGCCGGATCAACGGCGCGGACCTGGACGTCGTCCGCGCGAACTGGGGCGGGGTGACGATCCGCGGCGATTTCGCTGCCGGCGACTTCAGCGGCGACGGCGCCGTCGGCAGCGCCGATCTGGACGTTATCCGGGCGAACTGGGGAAATAAGGCGGCGGCGGTCCCGGAACCGCGAGCCGTGCTTCTTATCGGAGCCGGCCTTCTTACCGTTGCGCGGGCGTCGCGCCGTCCCGACAGGGTGGGGATCACCACCCGATACAAGACGGAGCCGTTCCTGCGGCTGGAAATCCGTGAATCCGACTTCGCGCCACGAGTGGAGTTGCGATCGCCTTCCCCGGGAAACGCCGGTTGAAAGACTACCGTATACGAAAACCCCCGAGCCCCTTAATCCTCAATTGTGGGATGGAACCATGAAACGCCACGCTTTTACCCTGGTTGAATTGCTGGTCGTGATCGCGATCATCGGCATTCTGATTGCGCTGTTGCTGCCGGCCGTGCAGGCGGCGCGCGAGGCGGCACGCCGAATGCACTGCTCGAACAACCTCAAGCAGGTCGGCCTCGCGGCGCAGATGTACCACGACGTCAACAAACGATTCCCGCCGGGGAGCACGCTCTACCCCGGCACCGGTTCCGGCAGCATGGGATTCGGCTTGCACACGTGGCTTCTGGCCTACATGGAACAGAAGGCGATCGTCGACAACTTCCGTTTCAACCTCCCTTCGAACCACGCGTTCAACCTGGCGGTGGCCGAGGAAGTCGCCTCCTCGTTTATCTGCCCCAGCTACAGTGGTCCCCTCGATGACCCTTCCCCCGGCGGCGCCGGTTTTCGAATTACCAACTACTACGGAGTAATGGGGGCGGAGCTGCGGCCCGGTTCCGGATCGCCCGCCAGCTACAAGGTCCGCATGGCGGACACCCTTTGCCGCGACTATTACATCAACGGCATCTTCTATCCGCTGAGCGAGGTGACGATCCGCGACGTCACCGACGGTACGTCGCACACGCTCGCCGTCGGCGAGCGGCGATATGCGCTGCGCGGCTGGGTCCGCGGGGCGTGGTACAGCGGTCCGACGGACAACCCGACTCAAATGTGTTCCTCCTCGGCGAAGAACGTTACTAAACCGATCAACTCCGACGTCAATACCTGGTGTTACGAAACCAACGGTTGCCCGAATGGTCGAACCCTCTTCTTCAACGAGCTTTTCTTCAGCAGTGAACACCCGGGCGGCGCCCAGTTCGCCTTCGCCGACGGTAGCGTCCACTACGTCAGCGATGGCATTGAGTTCCGCACGTTCCAAGACCTGGCGATCCGGAACGATGGGGCGACCGTGACCTGGAAGGAATAGGGGAGAACCGGGGGGTCGGAGGGTCGGACGCCGGCGCAGCGCCCCGCCGCGATCCGCCGCGCGATGTTAGGGCGGCGCCGAAAGAAGCTCTTGACACTCGGGGATTTCGCGATTACTCTCGAGAATGCCGTCCCGACGGTCGGCGTTCCGGCGGCGCAGGCCAACCGGTTCCCCTTGAGCCCGGTCCCATTCATCTCTTTTCCGCCCGTTTACGGAGTAGCGTCATGAGTCCCTGGTGGTCCGTTCTAGGAGTCAATCGCCGTGGGTTTTTGCGGGGGGCCGTCGCGGCCGGTTCGCTTCTTTCGTTCTCCGCCCCCGGCGGCGCGGCCCAGCGGTCGGAGGACTCGGCGGCGAAGGAGACGCCCCTCTTCCTGACGGAAAGAGGCCGGGTACTTCTGCATAACAATGAAGAGATATCCCGGTGGCGCCGGGCCAAGAAACGGCTGCGATTGCCGGCCGCCGCCGCGCGTGCCGGTGCCGATTTATGGATTCTTCTGCAGATGTATGAAGGGAATCGCGCTCCGCTTGAAGTATTCCTCAACGGCGCTCCTCTAGCGCGGATCGAACCGGACGCAAGCCTGACGCCGTGTCCGATCTGGTCCCGGGTCGAGGTCTCTCCCGGCCGGTTGCTCGAAGGCGCGAACGACTTCGAGCTTCGAGCTTCGTCTTCGGCGATGAACTCCTGGATGGTCTGCCTCGAGCCGGGCCACCGCGACCCCGAAAGCTTCATCAGTACCGATGGCGGCGCGAGTTGGCGCAACCACGACATGGGCGTGTATAACGTCTTGCGGGGCGAGTACGTGATTCGCCTGCGAAGCTGCGCCGAACCACTTCGCGATCCACCGCCGCCACCGCTCGTCTACGAAGACCCGTCGCATCCTCGGGTGAAGGAGTCGCTCGAATTGGTGCCCGCGGGAATCCGCGGCATCACCGATCCGTGGGAACAAGTCCTGGCGCTTCGGACATGGGTTGCTCGTTCCTGGGCGCACCGCGCGAGTGGGCCGATCTACACGCCCTGGGACCCTTGGACCATTCTCGACTGGGCCAAGATGAATCGGGGGGAGGGCCGAGAGGACACCATCTGCATGTGCGTTCACTTCGCCACGCTCTTCGCGGCCCTCGCCGCGGCCCTGGGCCATGGGGCCCGTTGCGCCGTGATTACGGAGGCCCTGGACAAGCAGACGGGTCACTTCATGGCCGAAGTCTGGGATGCGCGCCTGAAACGGTGGATCCTGCACGATCCGAATTTCGACGTCCACTACGCCGACGGCGAGCCCCTTTCGATGATTGATTTGGCCCGGCATGCCCATCAGGGGCGAACCTTCGCGGACTGGCTCGTTACCGGCGAGGGGATGCCTCGGGGACCGGCCGGCCTCATCGAGATATTCCACGACTACTTCGTCTCCGGGAAGAGCTTCCGCCTGAGTGGAATCTGGTCCCGTAATGACTACGTGTCCGACCCCGCCGCCGCGCCTCCCAGCCACGGTTCCGTGTCCTACTGCGAGCCGGAAATCGTCTGGTACTCTCCCGCGGGGATGGACTTGGCCCCTATGTTTCCCTACCGAGTCGCGGAACGGGGGTATTTCGACGCGATGCCATGAGCCACCCGCTTTCGGGCCGGCCGCCCGAAAGAGTCAAGCCGTCGCGACCGTCTCCGTCGCGCGAATCTCGGGCCAAGCAATGGCAAGACCAAAATGAAACGGCCGGTTCGCGAATATCTCACGAGCTGGTGGAACCTCGTAAGCCGGGCAACCTCCCGCCGGCAGCGCACATTATTCAGCCCGCCTGCGTTTCCGACGGGGCATCGACCGGAACCGCCGTCTCCGGGAGACGGACGCAGGGAACGCTCTCCGCCAATACAGGTTCGCTTAGAACCGGCGGAGTCAGCGCGACGAAATGGGGTGGCGCTACCGCGGACCGGCGGTACGTCCGGTAGCGGAAACCCGCGAAAATCACCGTCGAAACCGTGAACAACAGACACATGAACAGAAACAGGGCGGGATACGCCGGGACTCCCAGCGCCTTGCTGTAGTGGACGATGGCACCGGCCAGCGGCGATCCGATCAGCACGCCGGAATCGTAGAAAAGCAGCACGATCATCACCGCCAACCCGCTGCTGGACCGGGGATACACCCGCGTCGCCCCGGCGAGTACCGGGGGGAAGAGGATCGCGTGCGAAATACCGTAGAGTATCCCGGGAATGATGAGTTCCCAACGAGTATCCACGACCAGAAACGCCAATTGGCTCACCGCCATCATCGCCATGCCGGCGATAACGAGAGGGCTCAACCCCACCCGCTCCGGCAGCCGCCGGGTGCATAACCGCACGGTGAGGGCCGCGGCGGCGTACGCCGTGAAGAATTCCGCCATCTGCCGGATTCCGGTACTGTCGCAGAACGTCTTCAAAAACGACGCCGGCAAGCCGAGCCCCACCCCGGTAATGACCGCGGCGAAGAGGAATATCCCCGGGTTGTGGTGGCGAAGGACTGTCCGCATGGGGGAACGCGGTTCCGTGTCCGGCCCGCGGGAAATCCCGGTCGCGGCCCACGCGAATCCGGCGGATGCCAGAATGAAGGCGGCCGCGACAAGAAACAACCTCGCGATGTCCGCCTGCGAGACCACGGCCACGTCCATCAAATAATCGCCCAGATAGGTTCCAACGATCAGCGACAAAAACCCGGATGCACCCAACATGCCGACCATCTCCGCGACCCGCTTCGGGGGCGAGTTCATGGTCATCCAGGTCGTCATCGCGCCATATACGCCGGCGGTCGCGGCGGAGAGCAATACCCTCAAAATGTAAATCGCCGGACCATGACAGGTAGTCAGAAAGGGATGGGCAACGCAGCACGCCACGCTGACCAGTAGCGAGACCAGCCACACGAGGCCCGTTCCATACTCGTCGATGGCGGAACCCATCAGCAGGCGGACGGCCAGGCTTCCGACCATTCCGATTCCGACGATCCAACCAAGTTCGAATTCAGATCCCCCCAGGAACGTGACGAGGTCCGCATACCAGTAGAGGAGAATAAACCCCAGCGAACACAATGTGTTGCTCGCGAAGGCGAGCCAGAACCGAGCCGTATAGGGACTCTTTTCGACACTCTCGCTCATGTCGCAAGGGCAAGGACCAACAATGGGCTTACGCGCGCAGATCATTCGTGCCATTCTATTGAAGATGATCCCGTTCTCAAGGGGATTTGGAAGACCGGGGGTGGCCTCCCGGCAGGGAAACGCCCTTTCAACAGCGTCTGAAAACGGGTAAAACAGGCGGGACTCGTCCAACCGACCACGCAAACGCAATCGCCGGCGACGCGGCCGATTCAGTGCTTACACGAAACGAAACGCTTCCAACTTCCGCAAAACCATCAAGACCCAGTCACTTGCGGCTCGGTTCACGCGGCCGCGCGCACTTTGTCGGCGTGGGGGGGGCCGGAATGCGGTCTTTGGCAGCCGTCCTGCACGAAGCGGGCTGGCGGGTCACCGGATCCGATTGTACGGCGATCGCTCCGGGGGACTACGCTTTTCCGGTTTTTTCGCCGCACGCTCGCCAAAACGTGCCGGAGGGAATCCATTATCTCATTCATAGCGATGCCGTTCAATGCCAAAATTCGGAACTCACCGGCGCCGCCGAAAAGGGAGTTCCGCGAAAATCCTACTTCCAAACCCTGGGCGACCTGATGGTCGGCCGGATCGGGGTCGCCGTGGCCGGAACCCACGGCAAATCGACCGTCACCGCCATGACCGCCCAGTGTCTGATTAACGCTGGGCTGGATCCGACCGTCGTCTACGGGGCGGCACCGTTACACGCAACCCACGGCGGCCGGCTCGGGCACGGACCCATCGTGCTCGTGGAGGCATGCGAATACCGCCGCAATTTCCTCAATCTTACCCCCCGGTACGGGGTTGTTTTGGGAGTGGAGCCCGACCATTTCGATTGCTTTCCATCACAAAAAGACCTCGATGACGCATTTGGCGAGTTCGTGGAGAGCATCGCGGACGGTGGCTTCCTTCTGGTCCGGCACGAATGCCCTCGCGCACGGCAGGCGGCCTTGTCCGCGCGCTGTCCCACGGAGACTTGCGGCTTCGCGCCCGGGGCCGATTGGCACGCGGTAATCCGCGATGTCGACCACGGACACTACACCTTATCGCTCAACCATCGCCACCGGCAAGTCATTACGGTCCGCCTGTGTGTTCCCGGACGACACCAGGCGATCAACGCCGCCGCGGCGGCCGCGCTGAGCATCCGATTGGGAGCCCCTCCAGCGGCGGTGGAGAACGCCCTTTCGCGGTTCGACGGCCTTCGCCGTCGCCTGCAAAGAATAGATTGCGTCAATAGTGTGGTTTTTCTTGACGACTTCGCGCACCACCCGACGGAAATCGACGTAACACTGGCGACCATCCGTGAAATGGACCCAAATCGGCGGCTGGTGTGCATTTTCCAGCCGCATCAGGCCGGAAGAACGGCGGCCCTGCTGGACGAAATGGCCCTTTCTTTGGACAATGTGGACAGACTGGCGCTGATGGAGATATTTCGCGCCCGAGAGGGACCGGCTCGCCCCGGAGATGTGACGTCCGCCGATCTGGCCGCCGCAATCCGGTCCAACGGCGGTACGGTCGACGCGGTCCTGGAAGAAGATGGCTTGACGGAGTATCTTCGAACGACCCTCCGTCCAGGGGATTGGCTTTTGGCAATGGGTGCGGGCGACATAGGAAGGAAACTGCATGAAGCACTTCGAAGGCTTAAACACGAACGTTCTGCAAGATGAACCGCTGGCGATGTATACGTGGTTCCAATTGGGCGGCGCCGCCCAGTACTTCGCCGAGCCGGAGGACCTGGATGAGCTGATCGCGCTGATCCGCCGGTGTCGCGACGCGGGGATTCCCTTTCGCATCCTCGGACGCGGGTCGAATCTACTCATCCGGGACGAGGGGGTGGCCGGCGTTGTGATCCGGCTTTCTGCCGATGCCTTCCGCGGAATCGAAATCGACGGCAACCGGGTGACCGCGGGCGGCGGCGCGCGGCTGGGCCGGGTGGTGACGGCCTCTGTTCATGCCGGACTGGCGGGACTGGAGGAACTCGTCGGCATTCCCGGTACGCTCGGCGGCGCGATTCATGGGAATGCCGGCATCCAGGGGAGCACGATCGGCCAGTGGATCACGACGCTTGTAACGCTCTCCGATTCGGGAGAGGTTGCCGAACGCGGCGCGGACGAGCTAACCTTCGATTACCGTCAAAGCGGCCTGGATGATCTGATCATTACCCAGGCGGTCCTCGGACTGGAGGAGGACGACCCCAAGCTCTTGAGCAAGCGGATGCAGACGCACTGGATCGTCCGCAAAAGCCGCCAGCCGTTGGGAGCCCCATCGGCCGGTTGCGTCTTCCGGAATCCGCGAGGTCTCTCCGCCGGGGAACTGATCGAGCAGTCCGGCTTGAAGAACGCCAGGATCGGCGGTGCATGCGTCAACGAACGGCATGCGAATTTCATCATCGCCGAGCCGGAGGCGACCTCGCAAGACGTGATTCGGCTGATCGATTTCGTCCGCGATCAAGTGGTCAAGCGGACCGGCGTGGAACTCGAACTTGAGATCGAAATCTGGTAACTCATGACCCAAAGGGCGCTCATTACCGGAATCGGCGGATTTGCCGCGGGCTATCTGGCGGCGCACTTGTTCGATTGCGGCGATGCGGTCCTGGGGACGGACTTCGAGATGCGCCACGACCGGAGAGGGACCCTCTTCTGGGACCTATCCCTCCCGGAGGGGCCCTCGCCGGAAACGGTCCGCGCGATACGCGAGTTCTCCCCGACGGTGATTTACCACCTGGCCGCCGTGAGCATTCCGGCGGATTGCGGCCTGGACGAGCCGACGGCGGCGGCAATCGCGGTCAACGTCGAGGGGACCCGCCGGGTGGTCGAACTGGCCGCTTCGTTGCCTTCGCGGCCGCGTCTGCTCTTCACCAGCAGCAGCTACGTCTATGGCAAGGCGGATCCACGACAACCCGTCGTCGGCGAGACGGCGCCGACGGTTCCGCGACGCGGCTACGGCAAGTCGAAACTGGCGGCCGAGCGAATCATTCTGGCGGCGGTCGAGGAGGGCCGGCTCGACGCCGTTATCGCGCGGTCCTTCCAGCACACGGGGCCAAAGCAGGGCCCCAGGATGATGCTTCCCGAGTGGGCCGCCCAGTGCGCCGGCTTCATCAACGAGGGGGGGCGGATTACGTGCCGCCGGGAGGCGACGCCGGAAACGCCGATTGAGGTTCACACACAAAATGCCCATGTTGACGTGGTAGACGTACGCGATACGGTTCGCGCCTACCGGATGCTGGCGGAAGAAGGAGAACGTGGAGGCATCTACAACGTCGGCTCCGGCCGGGGCCGACGCACTGGTGACATTCTGGCGATGCTTCTGGAAATCAGCGGCACGCGGCGGCCGGTCGTAGAACTTCGCGGGGGGGTCAAGTACGACCCGATCGCCGATCTTTCGCGAATCCGCTCCCTCGGCTGGGAGCCGGAGATTCTCATCGAAGAGACTGTTGCCGCCGTCTGGCACTATTGGGAGGGATGCGGGACGGAACGAATCCTCCAGGTGGAATCTGAAGGACGCCGATAGGCGAGCCGGCCCGGGCTTGCCATGGACGGATAGGAGTCGAACGGGAGATTTGAAGATGCCGCCCATCAAACGGTATCGCCTGCCCCTTGCCAAACAATTGTCAATTAACGGGAGAACACGAATGACAACCCATGAGGACGTACTTGAGCGAGAGTTTCTGAAACTTCGCGCTGGGATCATCGATATCGCGGCCATCCTCGACCGGATCGACCGCGCCGACGACCCGGAACAGCCCGATGCGCGTCTGGGCCAGGTCCGCGAGGCGATCGAGATTCTCGACTGCGAATCAGGAGATCGGGTGGAGAGGATTCAGAAGGTATTCTCACTGCCGGAGGGGTAGAGGTTCCGTGACGCCCACCGGAGCCGCGGCGGGGACGAAACATGGCACTAACGGTCCGCGGTCACCGTTGATCCAACAACCCAAATCGCTAATTGGGTACGGCGATCCGCTGCCCGGTCATGCGCAGGTACATCACCGTAATGAGCACCGAGGAATAAGGGCCGACGATCAGTAGTCCGAGGAGACAGGGGAGCATCCCGACCAAAATCAACAGCACGAGGAGGACCCCAATCGCGAAGATCGTCATCTTGTTCCCGCGCGTGATTTGGGCGGATTCCTTCAACGCGGCGATCGCACCAAGATTTCGATCGATAATCAGATACGGAAACATGCAGAACATCAGCGCCA
>CAZFQG010000167.1:0-14592 GCA_964520785.1 uncultured Planctomycetaceae bacterium
GATGACCGCAAGGCATGTTGTATAAAGGAACCAAACGATGGCACTTACTCCTGCAGAGCAACTCGCGCACAGCACCGTTAGAATCGAGTGTGATATGCGAGGGGGGTCGGTTGCTACCGGAACGGGCTTCTTCTACAGCCTCGCACGCAATGCAGATCAACATGTCCCGGTAATTGTTACGAACAAGCATGTGATTGCCGGGGCAGTGAAGGGTCGATTCCTGTTGACACTCGATGACAATACAGGCGGTCCCGCAATAGGCTCCTATCAACCATTTGAGCTTGATGGTTTTGAGGGCCGATGGCAAACACATCCTGATCCTACCATCGATATATGTGTGATGCCCATCGCTCCCCTGTTAAGAGCCGCCGAGTCTAGAAATCAAAGGTTCTTCTATGTCGCCTTGGACAAGACGTTGATTCCGACCAAGGCTGAAATCGAGGATATGATCGGCTTGGAGAGTATCCTCATCGTCGGCTATCCAAACGGTCTTTGGGACGCGACGAACAATCTCCCCATATTTCGAAGGGGTGTTCTAGCAACAGACTACAGATACGGTTGGAACGGACGAGACGAGTTTTTGATCGATGCGGCGGTTTTCCCCGGTTCAAGCGGTTCGCCTGTAATGTTGTGCGACGTGGCCAGCCACATAACACGCAAAGGAACGTTCATGGGCCAGTCGAGAATCAAGCTCCTAGGAGTTCTCTACGGCCTATTTCAACATACAATCGCAGGTGAGGTGAGAGTCGTGTCCGTTCCGACAACGCAGACAGCAGTCGCCGTTGCTGGGATTCCAAACAACCTCGGTGTCAGCATCAAGGCAGACCAGCTTCTGGTATTCGAGAGCATGGTTCGTTAGGATTCTGCGAGTGTACGCGCGCCCTGCGCGTCGAGCCCACAAGCACTCCTTACTTTTTCGGACGATTCCGCCCTGATTGACGCCGGTCGGGGAGGCGTCTACACTATTTTTCGGGTTCTCAGAGAACGCGATACCAAATCCAGTGACCGTTACAGGAGAGTGTCAAGATGAAATTCGGAATGAATTTGCTGATGTGGACGGATACCGTCGGGGACGCCATGATTCCGTTCTTTGAGGATCTCAAGGAGATCGGATTCGACGCGGTCGAGCTTCCCATTTTCGACCACGACGAGGCGGCCTGCGCGAAGCTGGGCAAGAAACTGGACGAATTGGGCCTGGCGAGAAGCGCTACCGGCGTCCGGGGCGTGGAGGACAACCCGATTAGTCCCGACCCGGCCATTCGCGCCGCCGGAGTCGAGGCCAACAAGCGAATGCTCGACTGTTCCGCCGCGGCCGGGTGCAGCGTCGTGGCCGGCCCGTTCCATTCGGCCCTGGGTTTTTTTACCGGGAAGGGCCCGACGGAGGACGAATTCAAATGGGGGGTCGAGAGCATGCGCGAGGTAGCGGAGCACGCCGAAAAGGTGGGGGTGAAGATGGCCCTGGAGGCGGTCAACCGGTTCGAGTGCTACTTCATGAACACGGCCGAAATGGGTGTGCGATTCTGCGACGCGGTCGACCATCCGTACTGCGGAATGATGTACGACACGTTCCACGCCCACATCGAGGAGAAGAACGTCACCCAAGCGATTGAAACGTTCGGAAAACACCTCTTCCACGTCCATATCAGCGAGAACGACCGCAGCACCCCCGGCGCCGGCCAGGTCCGCTGGGACGAGACGTTCGACGCGCTGAGGGCCGCGAACTACGACGGCCTCCTCGTCATCGAGGCCTTCGGCCTGGCCCTCAAAAAACTGATCCCGGCCACGAAGATCTGGCGGCGAATGTACGAGAGTGAAAAACAATTGGCAAGCGACGGCCTAGCGTTCATGAAGGAACACGTAGCCAAGCGCCAATAGGTTCCCCGCCGCGGCGTCGTTCGTAGAATCCCAAGCGGGAACGAATGGCTTGGACGGGAAGGGGGAACGGTCGTACTCTCCATGCCCATTCGTCTCCTCGGGGATGCACTACCGTCCAGATCATCGGGATGCCCGTTTCCCACGTTCGACGGCACATCCAGGGGAGGCATTCGGCATATTGACCGATCCTGTTAGCCCCTCTAGATTAGAGGGCTCGTATTCGAATGCTGGATCCCCCTTCAAGCGGACCCTCCTATTAAAAGGAGGTCACCCCGCATATTGCACGAGATTTCCCCCGGAGGAAGGAAAGGGAATAATGACAGATATTGAAAAACAGGCAATTGACACGATCCGAACTCTTTCCATGGAGGGGGTCCAAGCCGCAAATAGTGGCCATCCCGGTACCCCCATGGCGCTCGCCCCGGTCAGTTACCTGCTCTTCAACGAGGTCATGCGGTACGCTCCCGAGGATCCGGCGTGGCCTGCCAGGGACCGGTTCGTCCTTTCCTGCGGCCATGCGTCTATGCTGTTGTATTCCACGCTCCACCTCGCCGGAGTAAAACAGCTCGCCCAGAGCGGCGAGCCGACCGGAGAGCTGGCCGTCCCACTTTCCCATATACGGAATTTCCGCCAGCTCGACAGCCGATGTCCGGGTCATCCGGAGCACGGCCACACCAGCGGCGTCGAGATGACGACCGGTCCGTTGGGGCAAGGGGTCGCCACGAGCGTCGGCATGGCGATCGCGGGCACGTGGCTCGCGGCGAAGTACGACCGCGACGACTACGGTCTCTTCGGCTATAACGTCTACGCACTGTGCAGCGACGGCGACATGATGGAGGGTATCAGCGGAGAAGCCGCCTCGTTAGCCGGGCACTTGAAGCTCTCGAACCTCTGCTGGATCTACGACGACAACGGCATCACCATCGAGGGGAGCACGAATCTTGCCTTCAGCGAAGACGTTGGTGCGCGGTTCGCGGCCTACGGCTGGAACGTGGTCCACGTCGCCGACGCGAACGATCTCCAGGCGATGCGCCGGGCTCTCGCCGCCTTTCAGGCGACGTCCGACAGGCCGACGTTGATCATCGTGAAGACGCAAATCGCCTTCGGCGCTCCGAACGCCGTTGGCACCGCCGAAGCGCACGGCGCGCCCCTGGGGGACGACGAAATCCGCCTGACGAAGGTCGCGTACGGGATGCCGGAAGACAAGGAATTCTACGTCTGCGATGAGGTGCGGAAGTTGTTTCAAGAAGGGGTTGGCGTCCGTGGAGCCCAGGAGAGGGCGAGTTGGGGGGCGAAGTACGACGAGTACGCCTCGAAGTATCCGGCTGAAGCCGCGGAATTGAAGTCGCTCTTCGCCGGAGCACTACCGCAAGATTGGGACGCGGACGTGGCCTCCTTTCCGGCGGATGCCAAGGGTATCGCCAGCCGGGCCAGTTCCGGCAAGGTGCTCAACCAAATCGCCGCGAGCGTTCCTTGGATGCTTGGCGGTTCCGCCGATTTGGCCCCCTCGAACAAGTCGCTCCTGACGTTTGGCGGTACCGGCGACTTCACCGCCGAGAACCGCGGCGGCCGCAATTTCCACTTCGGCATCCGCGAGCACGCGATGGGCGCGATCTGCAACGGCATGGCTCTCTCCGGATTGAGGGCCTACGGCGCGACCTTCTTCGTCTTTTTGGACTACATGCGGCCGGCGGTCCGCCTCGCGTCGATTATGAAGCTGCCGGTCCTGTACATTTTTACGCACGATTCGATCGGCGTCGGCGAGGACGGCCCCACGCACCAACCGGTCGAGCAACTCGCCTCCTTCCGTGCAATTCCCGGGGTCGTCGTGCTGCGTCCGGCGGACGCTAACGAAGTGGCGGAGGCCTACAAGGCGGCGATGCTGCTTAGGGACAGGCCGGCGGCCCTCATCCTCACGCGGCAGAACCTTCCTACTTTGGATCGCACGCGATATGGCGCCGCCGAAGGGACGGCGAAGGGGGCGTACGTTCTATCGGAGGCTGAGGGGGGCTCGCCCAAGGTGATTCTGATCGGAACCGGCAGCGAGGTGACGCTCTGCCTGGAAGCCCAGGGGAAGCTCGCCGCGGAAGGCATTCCCACTCGGGTCGTTAGCATGCCGAGCTGGGAACTCTTCGAAGACCAGTCGAGCGAATACCGGGACTCGGTCCTTCCGCCGGATGTTACTGCGAGGGTGGCGGTCGAGGCGGGGATCGAACAAGGTTGGAGCAAGTATGCCTCGCGTTTCGTTGGCATGAAGGGTTTCGGCGCGTCCGCCCCCTATGCGCGACTCTATGAATACTTCGGCATCACCACCGATGCGGTCGTCGCGGAGGCCAAGGCGGCGCTGGGTTAGGAAACCCCTTGTAACGGCTACTGCGTGCCGTTGAGACACCACGAACACGCCCGCGAGACGACACGTCCGCCTCGGGCCGAGGCGCCGTACACGACGGTGTTGGCGCAGGCGGTCTAAAAGGCGACTCGTTTGAGAAACCGGCATCCCACGAGAGTCCGCGGTCCGCGGTCGGTTCGAACGCGTTCGGTTCGGACGACCTCGGCGAGACAGTGAACGAGAACCGGCGGCCGGCCGAATGCAATGAGCAGTTTGTCGAAGTCGGGAGCCTTTTGCAGAAGGAATGCCAACCCGCTCTCGGAAATATCCCTGCATTCGACCGGGAAGAAATCCTTCAAATTGGGTCGGACGGAATCGCGCAGCGGCGCGATGTATTGAATGAACCGGAAACGGTTTCTCGGATGCCAGCGGCGTTCGCGCCCGACCTTCGGCGTTCCACCCTCGACGGGAAGTCGCGGTTGTTTCGTCGTGACCCGACCGATCGCGCCGTCCTCTAGTTCGGCGATCTCCTGCTTCATGCCGATCATCCGCGAAAGGATGTCCAGATATGCCCACTCCTCGGTTTCCAGTTCTCGGATCTCCGGCAGCAAGCCGCCAATTGCGCCGACCAAGACGTGCCGGTCATGAATCAGCAGTTTTACCAGGAGGGAATGTCCCTTTTCCACCAGGTTTCTCTCCACGGCGGAGTCGCTGTCGCGAGCTAAGACAATGACCGTTGGTTCGTGTTTCGGGGTCGGTTCTCCGAACAACCGGTCGTTGACCGACACCTCCAGTGTCTTGGGCATGGCCGCTTCGGCGCCGACGAAACGGACGTGCAGTTGGTTCTTCTCGGGACCCACGGTTCCGAAATACCCGACTGGGGCGCGGAGAACACCTAGCAACAACTCGGCCGCACGGGAGAGAATCTGCTTCGGAGAAAGCTCGTCTTGGGCGACAACGCGTCCAAATTCCGCGATCAGTTCGGGGCCGAACTTGGCTGCCCCGCTTGTCTGCGCCTCGGTTGCGTTCACTTGAAATCTCGGTCACTTTGTCTGGGCGGAACAAGTCGAAGGCACCCCTCTCGTCGGGGTCCGGATGCCCTGGCTGGAATCCGCGACGGGTTTGGTTGATGAACCTGTCTTTGCCCGTTCCAACAGTCCTCGGACGTTTTCGGCCTCTCAGGACACGATATTGGGGGCCGATTCGGGGTCTGGTTCCGGATAAAACAACCAGCAATCAGCAACGTGTGTATTTTAATATAGCTCACGTACAATGTGGCGGCATACGGCATACGGCATACGGCTTGCGGCTTGCGGCGACGGAAACGATTCGCGGACGGAACGATTTCGGGTTAAACCCGTTTTCGTCGGAGCATCCGGTATTGGAAGCCCATCCAATCCGGATTTAGCGCATGGTCGCTTCAACCGCGCCGCGAAAAACGAGGTCTTTGCCTGGAATGGAGGATTCCCGAAAGGCCTATCCGGACCTCCTATTTCGTCGAGGCCACGGTTTCCGCCCGGTTTTTTGAAATAGTCCCGACGAGCCGGTACCTTGCGCACCGGAAGGTTGTTACCTATAATCGACAAGGTCGAATGAGGACGGGATTGAACCAGGGAGGGAACAATCGCTCCTCTCCATTTCAGTCTCACGCGATGAAAGGAAACGCAACATCATGGGTGCTCAAACCGGCGTGGAAATGCGGCGGCCCAGCCAGACGAAAATCGTGGCCACTTTGGGACCCTCGGTCGATGGAGTCGACAGTTTAGTCGGCTTGATCACGGCCGGAGCGGACGTCTTTCGGCTCAACGCGGCCCATGGGAATCAGCCGGAATATGCCCGGCGGCTGGCCCATATCCGCGAGGCCTCGGAAAGGACGAACACTCCCATCGCCGTGTTGATGGACCTCGCGGGACCCAAGATCCGCCTGGGGGAACTGCCGGGAGGCCAATTCCACTGCATCGCCGGGGAGCATATCCGCTTCATTCGGGAAGAGTCTCCCTCGGCCAGGCCGGGAGAGTTCACGACCACGTATGCCGCCTTGATCGACGAACTCGCCGTCGGCGATAAGATCGTTTTGGCCGATGGAATGGTGACGCTCATCGTCCTGGCCGTGGGTGAGGAAGCGGCCGAGTGCCGAATCACCCAAAGCGGCCTCGTGCGCAGCCGTCAGGGGGTGAATCTACCCGGGGTGAAACTGAGTGTTCCAACGATCGGCCTGGACGACCGCGACAACGCCGTCTGGGCCGCGCGAAACGAAATCGACTACTTGGGACTCAGTTTCACGCGCTCGGCACAGGATGTGCTCCAACTGAAGGCAATTCTCGCGGAGGAACGCGCCCACACCCAGGTAATCGCGAAGATCGAAAAGCCGGAGGCCTTGGATCAGATCGAACGGATCATCCAAGAGGCGGACGGAATCATGGTCGCGCGGGGCGATTTGGGCGTCGAGATCGATATCGCGGAGATCGTCGTCGCTCAGAAGCGCATTATCAAGCTCTGCCACAGCTACAACAAACCGGTGATCGTCGCGACGCAGATGCTCGACAGCATGCAGCACTCTCGAATTCCCACCCGCGCCGAGGTCGCCGACACGTCCAACGCCGTGCTCGACGGCGCGGACGCCTGCATGCTCTCGGGCGAGACGGCGGTTGGGGAGTATCCCCGCGAATCGGTCGCGATGATGCACCGGATTGCTCTGGCGACGGAGAGGCTGCTCAAGGAGCGTTCGCGTGACCATGTCGCCGGAAGAATCACCGATGTTCCTATCGGCGATTTCGAGGAGATCACCGACGTGACCGCCAAGGCGGCCGCGGCGATGGCGGATGAACTCGGGGCAAGAATGCTCGTCGTCGCGACGGCCAGCGGCAAGACGGCCTTGTGCGTGTCGAAAAACCGCCGCTGCGTTTCCACCATCGGCGTGAGCAATTCGGACGTCACGCTCCGCCGGATGTGTTTGTACTGGGGCGTCGTTCCGGTCGCCGGCGTTCCCACCCACGACCATGCCGCGCTGCTGGAAGTGGTCGTCGACAAAGCCCGCGCAGCCGGCTTCCTCACCCACGGCGACCGGATCGTCCTCATGGGCGGAACCGGACTGCAACGGACCAGGCACAACATGGTCGTGGTCCATGAGTTGGAGTGACGGGAAGACGGGGTTGATCGGTTCCTCGTGGTTCGGTGTCGCGATGTACCCGCGCCGGCGGAGTTCCCATTCCCCTCCCAACTCGATGGCCTTGGCTTCGTCACCGATGTAATCGGTAATTCCAGGGAAAATCAATATCCTTCACTACCGTTGCCATGTCACCCGGGTCCGATATGCTATATTGAGTTCGGGGAATCGGCATACGAAGCGCTTTCGGCTGATGCCTCGCGCGGTCCCGTGACCCCGCATTTTCGCTAGGCGACATCCGTCTGAAACCAGCCATTACCGGTCTTGTCGTCGAAACCTACTCATCTGACCGTCAGATTGGAACACAATGGAAACTCGGCGATTTCCGCCAGTTCGAGATTATCTGTCTGGAAAAGAGCAGCGAAGGCTCCTGGTCTTGGTCGCCGCATTGGGGTTGGTGTTATATGCGATAAGCGAGGTCCGCGACCCGAGGTACTGGCGATGGTTAACCGAGGAGGCACCGCCGGTCGCGGTAGATGATGCTTCCGAAAGAGACGGCGTCGCCGAAGAAGACCGCGCGGATACTCTCGTACCTTTGCCTCGCTTCGACCGGAATCTGCTGACCCCGATTCAGGACGATGCCCCGTTCCGCGACGACGAGCAGGCCGCCTGGTTCGGCTTGTTGGCGACCCTCAGAGACGCCGACCCTCGGGCGCTCGCGGAGGCCTCGCTCGGAGAGGTCACGTATGTCCAGCTTTTCGATCAACCGGAGGTCTATCGCGGTAGAATCGTGACGCTCCGTGGGATCGCCCGGCGGGTCTTGTTCATGGATGCGCCGGCCAACGAGGAGGGAATCCGCGGCTACTATCAGGTCGTACTCGAACCGGCGGACGGTTCCAATAGTCCCGTCATCCTGTACGTCTTGGAGCTGCCAGAGGGGTTTCCCACGGGGGGGGACGTTTCGGCCAAGGTGGCGGTGAAGGGTTACTTCTTCAAACGTTGGGTCTACACGGCCCGGGACCGAATCCGTTCGGCCCCGGTCGTATTGGCGAAAAAACTCAAATGGCGGCCCGACGCGGAACCGGAGAAGCCTGCGCGAAAACCTCCCTCGCTTCTTCTGGTCATTTCGGGGGGCGCGGTTCTGGCCGGGATCATTCTCTTCACGGTTATCCGTCGCACTCGGCTGAAGCGTTCCGTCGCGGATGCGGACCTGACCGGTCTCTTTCGGGAAGAACGGGATGGGGCGGTCGAGGATGTCGAGGCAAGTGAGCCAATAAGGGACGATAAGGAGAACCAGAACGGAGAAAGACGGTGATTCAAAGTCCCAAGACGACCGTTTCGGCTCAGAAGGAGGGCGTTGAATATCCACCGCACGATTGGTTTCGTCGGTCGATGGCGGGCCTTTTGCTCTCGCTGGTGCTTTGGTTCCCCGAGAGCAGCGCGGATTCTTCGGACCCGTCCTTCGAACCGATCGACGCGAGGGCATATTTCCGGCTCGCCGGTATCGATGATAGCCAATTCGCGCGGCTGACCGATGATGCGCCTTGGGGGAGTGGTGAAGACGAATTACTGTGGCGAATTCTCTATCGCGGCGACGATTTTTCCGCCGAGAACTTCGACCAATGGAGAGAGCGCACGTTTCAACCAAGCGAGGTCCGAGCGGATTCCGAGGCGGCACGAGGACGATTCTTCGGGCTTTCCGGCCGGGTGACCTGGATCGAGGAAATCAAGCCGCCGGAGGAAGTCGTTCAGAAGTTCGAACTGAATCGCTATTACCAGTGCCGTTTGAAGTTGGAGGGGAGCGACCTTTCGGCCGTTCTATTCGCGAAACGGGTTCCCTCCGGACTCAGCACCGGCGAGCCTTTGGATGCAAGGACGCAAGCAGTCGGATGTTTCCTGAAATGGTCGCGGGGGGATGATGGACGCGCCGAGCCGGTCTTCGCGGCGACGCGGCTCGAATGGTTCCCCGATACGGTTCTGGGCAGACTCGGAGTGGACGCCGGGCTACTCGACTCGCTGGTTGACCGGAAGACGGTCCTCGCCTCGGAACGCGAATGCTTCTACCAAATACTCTCCGCCGTCGGCCGTGCGAAGCCGGGCAGTCTGCTCAGGGAGGCCGGGGCCGAATTGAAGGCGACCGGCAGAAGCGCGTTCTCCGCGGTGCCCCTCTTCGAAGATCCCAAGGCGAACCGAGGAAAGCTGTTCGCGTTTACCGGCTTAGTTCGGCGCGTCGTTCGCGTCGTCGTGGAAGACCCCGACATCGTGCGCCGTTTCGGAATTCGCGAGTACTACGAGATGTCCCTGTTCACCGAGGATTCACAAGGAAATCCGCTTACGTTCTGCGTCCGCGCCATTCCAGAAGGGATGCCGACCGGCCAAGGTCCCGACTATGCCGAGACGGTCACGGTGGCGGGATTCTTCCTGAAAACGTGGGCATTTCACTCGGAGTACGCGTCTCGGGTCGCTTCGAAAGGCGACCAGAAAACCCTTCCCAAGCAACTCGCGCCGCTGCTCATCGGCAGGGAGCCGGTATGGCACGCGCGCCGCGCGGAAGATAGGTCATCCTACTGGGGACTCGCGGCGGGCGGCGCGTTTATCGTTCTTCTCTTGTTCGTCTGGCTGATATTGAGGAGGTTGGCGAAAGAGGATGCCCTGCGCAACCGGCAGTATCTCGCGAGGATGGCGGAAACGAACGGTCGGACGGCTTCAAAACCCAACGAGATGAAATCGGGAATTGACCCTGAATAACGTGATCGGTTTCATCTCTTACGAATTGCACGGACGCTCCAGGTGAATATCCCGTCAGGATCGGGTCGGACGGATGGGGCCGCCGAGGATCCACGGCACTCAACGGGAACGACCCCGAGACTCGCCGACCTCCAATTCCGCGAACGGCCGCCGTCAAGCCACGCATGGTCCTCCTCGCGAAGACGCCCCCTCCCGACTTGTGTGCCTTCGCGCGGCCTTTGTAGGAACTGATGTAATGCAACGTCGGGGACCGGTGTCGCAAGCACCGCCTTTACGAATCACGCGCACAAAAAAAGCCCCCGGAAAGGAAACGTCCCAGGGGGGCGAGGACGCAGCTTTTTCCGGGAGCGATTGGTCGCCTTGCAACCGGGTGATTGCTCCGGTCGACACTATTTTGCAGTGGAAGCGAGCCCGCGAGGCATCCATGCCCGGGGCAAACGCTTCTAGTCCGCAGGTTGGCTAACCAAACCCAAATGCGGACTCATCCACGCGGATTGCACATTCTCGGCGTGAGGAATTCGGCGTCATGAACGCCCACCCTCACGTCCGATGGAGGGAAAATAGAGGATTTTCCAGAACCGGTCAAGGCCAGTTTCGTTGCCCAATCGAGAAAAAAACAGCAATGCCGATCGCCTCGGAATCGCGGGGCGTCCTCGTCCGCGACCCGCCATGTTCCGCGAATCGGATTTCCGAATTCCTCGTTCGTTCAACCCTTGATTCGATGCGTCGTCGAATCGCCACATCTACCCTATTCAATGCCGTGGCGGTACTATATAGAGGCTTATCCGCGTCGTTCTCGTCGTCTCCATCAGTTACCGACTTTCCTTGGCGGCGGGGCCAACCATGTGTCGGCGATTTTGGAGAACCTTTCTGCTATTGATTCGTTTGACCGCTTCACGGTAAAGTATCGCCGAAACCAAAATGAATCGCGTGGCCGAAAAAGATGCGCCGCCGGGTTCGATTTCGCGAACCAACCGCGGAACGGAAGTTTGCTAATGAAAGGACCTCTCGTTATGGAATTGACGCTACACGAACTGGCCGCGCTGGTGGACGGCCGGGTTCTCGGAGACGGGAATATCCGCATTTCCGGGGCGGCGCCGATGTGCAGCGTCCAGCCGGGGGAAATCACGCTGTGGGACCATGTCGCGCAGTCTCGGCTGTATCGTCTGGCCGGGACGTGCGCCTCGGCCGTTTTGACGGCGGACGAGGCACTGCCTGAGGGGCTTTCCGGAATTCTGGTGGAGGACCTCCACGGCGCCTTCGCGAAAATCATCGTGCAGTTCCGCCCCGTCCGAGGCCGGCAAAGGGTCGGAATCAGTCCGAAGGCGGATGTCGACCCGACGGCCTGTATCGGAAAGGACGTCGATATCCACCCGTTCGCCTCGGTCGGGGCGGACGTCCAGATCGGCGACGCGGTCGTCATCCATTCCGGGGCGCGGATCATGGCCGGCTCGCGGATCGGTGCCGGGACGATCATCTTTCCCAACGCGGTCCTTTATGAAGATACGATCGTCGGTCCGAACTGCATCCTCCACGCCGGGGTGATTCTCGGCGCGTACGGATTCGGCTACTGCCAGGTGGACGGCCACCACAAACTCGCCAGCCAGCTCGGTAACGTCATCCTCGGCGCGAACGTCGAAGTCGGAGCGGGCGCCACGATCGACCGGGGCACCTACGGCCCGACCGTAATCGGCGAGGGGACGAAGATCGACGACCAGGTCATGATCGCCCACAACTGCCAGATCGGCCGGCACAATATGCTCTGTTCCCAGGTCGGCATCGCCGGCAGCACGCGGAGCGGGGACTGGGTCGTCATGGCAGGACAAGTGGGCGTCCGGGACCACGTCACCATCGGCGACGGCGCTATCCTGGGCGCGATGGCCGGCGTGATCAACGACGTCCCCGCCGGTAGCGTCATGATCGGTATTCCGGCGACTCCGGAGCGCGAACAGAAAATCAAGCAGGCCGTTTTCGCGAAGCTCCCCGAGATGCGCCGCGAAATGAAGCGGCTGACGTCCCTCGTCGAAAAGCTCTCCCAGCAAGTCCAGCAAGCGGAACCGGCCGAACCGCGCCGTGCCGCCTAACTCTTCCGTCCCATCAGTTCTTCAATTCCATGCACATACCGCCGAAGCCCCAAAAACGCATCGGACTTATCGCCGCGTGGGGCCGCTACCCGCTGATCATCGCGGAGACGCTGATCGAGCAGGGGTGCGAGGTCTACTGCCTGGGGGTGGTCGGTCACGCGGACCCGAGGCTGGCCGAGATCTGTACCGATTACCAGGCGGTCGGGCTGTGCCGCTTCGGGACGGCGCGACGGTATTTCAACCGTCACGGCGTTACCGAGGCGATGATGGCCGGCAAGATTCACAAGGTGGTTCTGTTCACGCCTTGGCGGTGGTTCCGGCATCTTCCGGATTGGACGACGATCCGCGCGTTCACTCCCCACTTCTTGACGAAACACCGCGACTGCGCGGACGATTCCCTGCTGGGGACGGTCGTGGAGGTCTTTGCCGAAGCCGGGATTCACTTCAAGCCGGCAACCGACTATGTGCCGCAACTCCTGGTGAAGGAAGGGCGACTGACGCGACGCGCTCCGACTCCGGCGGAATGGAAGGATATCGCGTTCGGTTGGGAAATCGCCAAGGAACTCGGCCGTCTCGACATCGGCCAGAGCGTCTGCGTGAAGGATCAGGCGGTGATGGCCCTCGAAGCCATCGAGGGGACGGACAAGTGCATTCTCCGCGCCGGCGAACTCTGCCGGACCGGCGGCTTCACCGTGGTCAAGGTCGCCAAGCCGCAGCAGGACATGCGGTACGACGTCCCGACCATCGGCCTGGGCACCCTCAAAAACATGGTTGCTTCGAAGGCTTCCGTCCTCGCGCTGGAAGCGGAGAGGGCAATCATTCTGGACGAGCCGGAGGTGGTCGATTTCGCCGACCGGCATAAGATCGCGATCGTCTCGATCAAACACGCCACCGCGGTGGCTGTCGCTTAGGACGTTGAAACAAACGCGTCCATACCCCTTGACTCAAACTCTTCCCCTTCGCGATAGGCTCTCCGGAGGAGGTGCGTCTCGTAGACCTTCCCTTTCTAAGGCCTGCGCGTTGTGGCTACGTGAACAGGACCCATTCTCCGTGGAATGACCTAATCACTCGCATGTCCACATATCGAGTCAAGAGAAACAAACCGATGTTTAGTAGCCACATATTCATACAAAGGAAAGACGATGCAACCCCTTGCGCTGCCCCGGGTTGGCCTCAAAAACGGGGGTCAGAAGGGGGAAAAGTTTGGACTAGTACCGCCCGTATTCTTCCACCAGATCTCGCATCATTCCAATTCGGGTTTCCTCGGCGAACGGGGGGACCTGATCGCCGGCGGCCGCGATGAGTCTTGGGGAACGGTGCCGGAGTTCGAGCCAGTCGAGGACGGACTGCTTGAATTCCTCCACGTCCACCTCTGGAAGCCACAAATTGGGGGGGACGCCTCCGGAGAGGATGAAATCCTCTCCCGCCTCGTCGCGACATTCCCCTGGGGTGAGGTCTCCGGTCGGTTTGGGCGTGACGGCGTCGGCACAGTCGGCGTCGGTGTCGCGGATCATTCCTATCGCTCCCTTGAGCCGGCCGTCGATATGGACGGCGACGAACTTTCCGGCGCGGTGGAGACGCGCGACGCAGGCGTCGTAGAAGGGGCGCGACCAAAGGTCAAAGAATCGCGGCGGCTGCAAGTCGCTGGAGAAATTGTCGCCCATGACGACGAATTCGACCGGAGACTCCGCCAACATCTCGACGAGACTCAGTAGGTTGTCATTGATCGCGTCGATCGTATCGCGCAGAGGCCCCGGCATGTCGACGGTGGCGTAGAGAAAGCCTTCCACGCCCATCCAGTAGTGCATCAACAGACCCACGGCGCTATAGCCGGGACTTACGTAAACGACGCCGCAATCGCCCACGGCGTCCACCCACGCCTGGTACCGGTCCCATCGAGGAGTAAAGGTCCGATTCGCCAAGGCCCGGCCAAGCACCTTCAGGTCGTTTTCCGTCTTCACCCCCCAAGCCTCCATTCCCCAGGCATAACTCGCCTCCTCCCAACGGCGGGTTCGAGCAATGGCTCCTATGGGCGTCTCGATACGCCAGGTGATCGCCCGTCCGTCCTCCGATTTGGTCGTACTCGAAATAACGTCGGGCGCGTCGTGAATGTCGTAGAAGCTGCCCAGGTTGGGCATGTAGAACCCGATGCCGTGAAGGCGGTGGTAATCGATCAGTTCGGCTTCCGGCGTCAGATACGACCGGCTCAGGTCCCATGGCAGGTGATTCTTGTGGTAGAACCAATGAGAAAGGTCCAGCATGAAAGGAACCACGTCCGGAGTCTTTCCACAAAAAACCTGAAGGATGCGTTCGCGTAGCGTCATGGAAATCGGATCGTTTGAAACAGCCGGGGGGCGGACCGCGAGAATACCGGACACCGCCAGACCCAACCCGGCGGCGCGGGCGTCGGGACTGGCGTGAACCGGCGCAACACATCAGTTTACCACATC
>CAZFQG010000168.1:0-14405 GCA_964520785.1 uncultured Planctomycetaceae bacterium
CCCACAACTAATTTGCGGACAAGTTCTTAGTGTTTTGTCAACACTCAATCGGTTGGTTGGCGGCCCGGCGTATTAGCGCCTGGATGAAATAAAAACGTCACGCTGTGAATTTCTGCTTAACAAACCATTGACCAACCCACGGGACATGACGCCGGCCGGGGACGTACTCCCTTTCCGAGACTCCCGGTACCCAAGCGTCGTTGAGAGAACCACGCCGCGATGAGACGTCGTTGATGCCTCAGAAAACGGACGAAACACGGCGGTTCAAGATGATCGCCTGCGAAATCCTCTACCGTGAAGTATGCGCGGTAATCGCGCGGTCGGTTCACCAAATCGACGTGCAATTCCTGCCCAAGGGACTGCACGATATCGGCCAGGAGAAGATGTGCGCCCGGCTGGCCGAAGTCCTCGCCGAGGTGGACCAGGCACGTTACGACGCCGTCTTGCTGGGATACGCGTTGTGCAACAACGGGATCGTCGGTCTCAAGGCGGGGTCCATCCCGCTTGTCGTCCCGAAGGCACACGACTGCATTACGCTGTTCCTCGGCGATAAGGACCGCTACGACGTTTACTTCCGGGAGAACCCGGGGACCTATTTCGAAACGACCGGATGGCTCGAACGCGGGGATCGGATCGACCAGTGCGGTGGCGAGTTTTCCGAGCGGACGCGCGGCCTGGGCATGTCCTACCAAGAGATGGTCGAAAAATACGGCGATGAAAACGCGCGATTTCTCTGGGAACAAATAGGGAACCTGACCCACAACTATCGGAAGATCGCCTTCATCAAGATGGGAATCGAGCCGGACAGCCGTTTCGAGGACCGCGCCAACGCCCTCGCGGAGGACCGCGGTTGGCAATTCGAGGTTCTTGAAGGAAACATCAGCCTGCTCCGGCGTCTCGTTGACGGCGACTGGGACGAAAACGCGTTTCTCGTGGTCCCCCCGGGGGAAGCCATCGCCGCGAGTTTCGACGAGCGGATCGTCAAGCGGTCAACCAATCCTTGACACCGAGATCAGCCGGAAGCACTCATTGGCCGTGGCGCGAACCCATGACCGGGGCAAAAACAAGTGCGCACCGGCCGCACGGCCGTCCGGTTACTGCACGCTCCGAGTCACTCAACGACCTTGCGCAGCAACTCCTCCAACTCCGACAGGCGGAAAGGCTTGCGGAGGACCCCTTTGAATCCCAGTTGCCGATAATGGGCCGGCGTTCGCTCGTTCACGAATCCGCTTGAAATGACCAACCGCGCCTCCGGATCCTCCTTGAGGATTTCGGTCGCCGCCTCTTCGCCACCCATTCCCCCCGGAACGGTCAGGTCGAGGATGGCGACGTCCACCCGGCGCGCTTCGCGCATTGCCCGCCGATACGTTTCCACGGCCTCCGCCCCGTCTCGCGAGATCAAGACGTCGCAGCCGAGTTCCTCGAGCATGTTCCGCGTCAACCCCAGTACGAGCGTCTCATCCTCCATCAAGAGGACCCGTCGGCCCTCCAACGAGGTCTTCGTCGGCAGCCCGTTCGACTCCGGCGGGACTTTGGGAATTGCCGGCAGGAAGATCACCAGTTGGGTCGCGTTCCCCGGCTCTTCGGCAAGGGTGAACTCACCGCCGTTCTCTTCCACGATCGTCCGAACGGTCTCCCAGCGGAGAAACCTCACCGTCGAACCCTTTACCGTCCCGGTCGGCTCGTCCGAATCGGCTTCTTCCTTCGAAGGGCTGTATCCGAACTCGAACTTCACCCAGCACTCCGCGCCGGGTTCCTCCCCCTCTGGAGGCACATTCGACCCGCGGACGCTCAGCACGCCGCCCCCGGACATATCGCGGCTGGCGTTAATGACCGCCTCCTGAATGATCCGGCCGATATCCCGCTCATCCAACTGGACTTCGTTCAGGTCCTGGGGAAGATCGAACTCGCAGGCGATCTTGCTTCCGGAAAGGACGAAACAGACCGAGTCGCGAACGAAATCGCTCAACGAATCTCCACGGTGAACCGGCAAGCCGTTTTCGCTGAGGTTCGACAACTGGGAGGCGAGATTATTCGCCTTCCGCGTCGCCTGCTGGGCGAAAGTGAGGAGCCGCCCCGCCTTGCTTTCTTCGCCCACCTCCAGAAGCGCTAGCTCGATGTTCCCGCCGATCGCGGCCAGGTAGTTGTTGAAGTCATGTACGATCCGACCGACCAACCCGCGGAGCAACTCGTAAGAGGACTGCGCGATCGCCTCGTCAAGCCCGGGGACTCCTTCGGCGTTCTCCGAAGGCGTTTCGCCTTGGGACGGGTCGTCTTGCGGCATTGTCATATGTTTGCGATCCGATTCGCGGTGCGGCGCCGAGCTTCGGCCTCAAGGAAACGCACGTTCCCACGGAGGGGGCGCGATCCCGGCGTGCTCGGCGTCAAATATCCAAATTGCGCACTTCCAACGCGTGCTTTTCGATGAACTCGCGCCGCGGCTCGACCTTGTCGCCCATCAAAACGCGGAACAGTTCGTCCGCCGCGGCCGCGTCTTCCATCGTTACCTTCGACAGCGTGCGGTGCTCGGGATCCAGCGTCGTGTCCCGAAGTTCCTCCGCGTCCATCTCGCCCAGACCCTTGAACCGGGTCAGCTTCAGCACCCTCTCGGCGCCGGCGCGGACCGCCGAGACCAGACCGCGAAGGTCCTCCAATCCGGTTTGGGAATCACCGCGCCGCAGGACATAACGCGCGCGTTCGATTCCGGTCCGCTCTTGCGGAATCAGAGCGTCGATCTCGAATCCCATCTCTCGCAACTCCTGAAGGTGCTTGTTGATCGAGCGGACCTCATGCAGTTCGACGATATGCAGTCGACTCGCCTTCAGGGCGGAGCCCGGTTCCGGTTCTCCTTCGCCGCCGGCGGAGTTGCTCTCCAACTCCAGCTCGGTCCCCTCCGCCTCGCGTTCGCTCAGAAAAGCTTCCAACTCCTTCCGCGACGCGAACCAATGCTCTTCCCCGCCAAGAAAGACGTGGAAAACCGGCAGACTCCCGGAAGCCGAATCCTGCCGAGTGGCATGCGTCCTCAAATCGATTCCACGCCGCTCCAGAGCGAAAAGCGGTTCTTCCATTTCCGCTAGCGTCGTGCATAGACGTTCCATCGCGGGGCCTTCAATCACCGGGCCGTCCTCCGTCTCGAAAGCGGCATCCTTCAGACCAACCTCGAGCAATTGGGCCTTCATCTCCTCCTCGGTCTGGACGTAATACGTCTCCTTTCCGCGCTTCACTCGGTAGAGGGGGGGCTGTGCGACGTAGACATGTCCACCCTTTATCAAATCATACATCTGCCGGTAGAAGAAAGCCAATAAAAGAGTCCGGATATGCGACCCATCGACGTCCGCGTCGGTCATGATGATGATCTTGCCGTAACGCCGTCGCGAAAGGTCGAGTTCCGGACCGATCCCGGAACCGATCGCCGAGATCATGCTGCGAACCTCCTCGTTCGAGAGCACTTTGTCGTCGCGGGCCTTGTAGGCGTTGATGATCTTGCCACGCAAGGGAAGAATCGCCTGAAACTCGCGAATTCGTCCCCCTTCGGCACTCCCACCGGCGGAGTCTCCCTCCACCAGATACAACTCGCACAAGTCAACCTCGCGGCTCGAACAATCGCGGAGTTTACCCGGCATCCCGCCGCTGCTGAGGGCCCCTTTTCGCTCGCGGACGAGCGCCCGGGCCTTCCGCGCGCTCTCGCGTGCCTCCGCGGCGACGATTCCTTTCTGCAGAATGATCTTGGCGCTTTTGGGGTTCTCCTCCAAGTATGTCGCCAGGTGGTCGCCGACGGCCGAATTGACGATTCCCTCGATCTCGCCGTTGCCGAGTTTGGTCTTGGTTTGTCCCTCGAACTGGGGCTCCGGTACGCGAAGCGAGATGACGGCGGTGAGTCCCTCGCGGAAGTCGTCGCCAACCGGTGTGATGCTCTTGAAAAGGTTTTCCTTGCGTCCGTAATTGTTGAGCGTCCGCGTCAGGGCGGCACGGAAACCGGACACGTGGGTTCCACCTTCGATGGTGCAGATGTTGTTGACGTAAGAGTGGACGTTCTCGGTGAACTCGCTCGAGTACTGAATGGCGACTTCGATATCGACGTCGTCGAATTTCCCGGCAATATAGATAATATCGCTGTGGACAGGCTCGCTGGCCCGGTTGAGATACTCGACGAACTGGAGTATCCCGTGCTCGTACTCGAACGCTTCTTCCTCGCCGGTCTGTTCGTCCTTGAAGACGACGCGGACCCCCCGGTTCAGGAAGGCTAACTCCTGCAAACGCTTCCTGAGCGTCGCGTTGTTGAACTTCGTGACCGGAAAGATCAATGGGTCCGGCTTGAAGGTCGTTTTGGTTCCGACTTTGTCGCTCTTCCCGATCTTCTTCACCGGATCGACCGGAACGCCCCGTTCGTACTCCTGCTGATAGACGCGGCCGTTCCGCCGGACCTCGACCTCGCACCATTCCGAGAGGAAATTGACCACGGTGACGCCGACCCCGTGGAGCCCGCCGGACGTCTGGTAGGCCCCCTTCTTGAACTTCCCTCCGAACTTCAGCACGGTCATCACCCCTTCGAGCGTGCTGATCCCCAAGTCCGGATGCTCCTCGACCGGAATCCCGCGACCGTCGTCCTCCACGGCCACCGAGCCGTCGTTGTTGATCGTCACCGAGATTTCCTTCGCGAAGCCCGCCATCGCCTCGTCGATGCTGTTGTCCACCACTTCGTAGACCAGGTGATGCAGCCCGCGGATGGTCGTATCGCCGATATACATCGACGGGCGTTCCCGGACGTGTTCGAGATCGCTGAGATGTTCCAGTTTGTCGGCGCCGTAATCGGACGGGGTGATTTCGTCGTCGTCCGATTCGTCCAGGTAATAGTCCGGAAGGTCTTCCGGAAGTCTCGGCTCATTATGTTCGGAATCGTTCGCCATATTGACTAATGCTTTTCGTTTCTGCTGTTCAGGAGGGGGATGGGCCAGACCTTGGCGACTCTCGGTCACTCGATCGGCCCGACTTTGAATCGGATATCGCGGATCTTCACGTCCGGGATTAGCCGGCGGACCGCGGCGAGCAGGGCCTGCTTCTGGAAGGTGAATTCTTGCACGAGGGCGGAATTGACGACCGTCACCTCGAACGTCCCGCGGCGCAAACCGTTGACGCGCGAGAACTGGGCCATTTGTTCTCCGGCCGCCTCGACCCACGCCGCGCGCAAACGCGCCGCGCCCTCCGCCGCGGCGTATCCCCGGCGCGTCATCAACTCCGCGAGGACTTGTCTGATTGCTACGGGTTCTCTTCGCATCAACTTTGCGCGGTCTTGACTTCCGACTTGGTGGAAAGGGGCATCAGCACGTAAGAATAACCATCGTCCGTCGTGAACACCGCCGCGGCCTTGCCCCTGCGGAGTTCCAGGGTGAGCGTCTTGCTCGGATCCATGATCCGCAGGAAGTCATTGAGGTATTTCGTATCGAAGATGATCGATATCTCCGGCTCGTCGAAGGAAATCGGCATCTCGACCGTCGATTCCCCGCGCTCCGCCCCGTGACAAGCCAAAACCAGCTTGCCGGCGCCAAATCGGAAGTCGACGCCGTAATACTTATCGGGCAAAACGATGCACGACTGGCGGACCGCCGCGAAAAACGGACCGACCGGAAGCTCCACTCGCGAAATCTCGCCGCCACTGGGGAGGACATCCGTCCACCTGGGAAATCGCCCTTCCACGAGTCGGGCGTGGACGATGGTCCGGCCGCCGCGGATAAGGATTTCGTTCTCCCTCGCGCAGACGTGAACGTTCACGTCGTCGTCGGATAAGGCCCGTTCAATAAGCGTCAGCGCCTTCCCCGGGACGATAATAAGACTTCCGGCGAGAATTCCGCCGTTGACCGCGGTCGCCGGTCCCCGTTGGACGGCGAGCCGCCGTCCGTCGGTGGCGACCGCCGTCATCTCGGCCTCGTCGAATTCGAACGCCACGCCGGCCAACGCGAAGCGTCCCGACTCGGCGTCGGTGGCGAAGACGGTCCGACGTATCGACTCGCGAAATAGCCGCGTCGAGATCTCGTGATAGGCGCTCGCCTCGAAAACCGGCAGTTCGGGAAATCCCGAGGGCGATTCGGACGGGAGATTGAATTCGCTGCGTGTTCCCCAAATCCGCGTCTTGCGGCCGTCGTCGTGCATCTCCAGCGTTTCTTCCACGCACTCGCGAAGAATGCTCGAAAACCGGTCCGGAGGCAGAAGAATCGAGCCGGGGCTATGAACGACGATATCCGGCACCTCGGTTCGGATTCCGACTCTCATGTCGGTTGCCGTGAAGATTCCCAGGTTGCCTTCCTTCGCCTCGAACTTCACATTCTTGAGGATATCCTTGGTGGTTGACGTGCCCGCGATGGCGGCGGCCATATGAAAGGCATGGGAAAGCTTTTCCCGAGGAAACTGAATCTTCATGATTTGGTTGGGCCCTATGCGTAATACCTAAAACAAAGTTCTATATGCTTACATGTTGTTCTTGCGGACAATCAAAACGTCGACCGGCACGGCGGATTGGTTGGAAGTCCTTGGGAAAAAGGACGTTCCGGCGGAATTGGCGTCGTGGAAACACCGTTAACCGGGTGTCGACGGGGCGTCGGCCGGGTGTCGGCGAATCGGCGAAAGTGACATCCGTCGCGGGGTGTGTCGACAGACCCGGAGTTTTGCACGACGGCTCGACACTCCAATAACAGGTTTTGCACGGGAAATCGGAAGCGAATTTCGATGTTCATTCGGCAGACGCCACCGGACGGGGGGAGTCGGCGAGCCGACGGCGGATTTCGTTCACGCGTTTCCGGATTTCTCCTTCCGTTTTCAAAAGCGCCTCGGTCTTTCTACAACTATGCAGGACGGTAGTGTGATCGCGGCCGCCGAAATGGTGGCCGATCTGCTCCAGGCTCCGTGCGGTCAGTTGCCGCGCCAGGTACATCGCCGCGCCCCGCGCCGTGACGACGCTCCGCCGGCGCGACGGTCCCCGCAGGTCTTTCAACGGGACCGAAAACGTCTTCGCCGCCGCCTTCGCGATCGCTTCGAGCGTCGGCTCCGGCCGCGACCCGATCCGCTCCCGCAGGTAGGCGTGGATCGCGCGGCGGTCGATCTTGTCACCGCTAATCCGGCGTCGCAGAAGCAGGTCACCGACCGCCCCGATCAGCTCGGGAGTGCTCGTCAGGCCGCTGGCCAACGCCTCGATGCTCTTTCGCGACAACGGGAGGCCCCGAACATTGGCCAACCGCTCCAGGATCGCCTCCCGGGTTTCCCGGCTCGGCGCGGCCAACGGAACGACCAGCCCCGCAGACAAGCGGCTCCGGAGGGCCGGGGACAACCCGGATATCTCGCCCGGCACGAATCCGCTTGTAATGACGACGCGCCTTTGCGCTTCGACCAGTTCATCCAAGGTCGCGACCAACTCCGTTTGGGCGTATTTCTTATTATGCAAGTACTGAATATCGTCCAAGACGAAGAGCCAGGCTCCTCGGTAAGTCCGGCGGAAATCGTCCAGGGCGTTCATCTCGTACGCCTCCGTGAGGTCTTCCGCGAAATCCTTGGCGGACTTGCAACGTACCCGCCGCCGCGGATACCGAATTTTCCATGCCGCCGATAGCCCCAACGCCAGGTGGGTCTTCCCTGTACCGGGAGGACCATAAAACACGATTGGGTTGTACTCGGCGTGCGTCTCCGCCAAGATGGCTTCTACGCCGGACGCGACAAGCGGGTTTTCCGGGCCGGCGAGAAACTGATCCCACGAGCCTTGAACGTGTTCGTTGGTCGGTAACTTTCTACCCGGCAATGGGATACGGACGATGCGATCCACCGCGACGGCTCCACGCGGAAAAACGGTGCCTTTTTATCCTCGGCAAGTTCTCATCATAGCAAATGTCCGCCTGGTTGACTAGAAGGGATGTACCCGCTTATAAGAAAGGGGGGACGTCGGCCCGGATCCTTGGCACGACGCGAGCCCCCAGCGGGCTCTTGCGGAGTGAGAAGCGGACTCCGGTGCGTGCAAACGGTGGGATCTGGGTCTGCGTCCCCCGATAGTGTCCGCGCCGGCCTCTTGTTGGCACTTGGTAAGCCTTGCGCAGATAGTGAAAGCGAGTATAAGTTATCCATTACTCGCTAATACTCTATTTATCGCATTTTACCCATGATGTTATTAACGCCCATTTGGATTAGTTGGAAAATATCAATGGTAAAACGGGATAAATTGTAGTGGTTGAACCGTCTATAGTCTCTTTTCCGTTGAGTGATAACCTTTTTACCTCTCGCCGGAGTGGTAAAACCGGGTAAGATTGATTCCTCCACGCATTTCTTCCTCCAAGAGCTTGATACGCATCTCCATCCGCTCGAGCCGCCTGAGTAGCAGGGGAATCTGCTCTTCGGGTCGGCGGCCGCGCTGCGGTTTCGGGATGGCGGGATATCCCAAATGGCGCTGAAGGGCCGAGAAGAGGTAAAGGGGATCTTTCCGGCGGTTCGCCAGGGCGATTTGGCCCTCTTTCTTTCCAAAAAGGGCTCTTCTGGGTTCTTCGTCTGGGGGTGGCTCGTAGTGTCCACTCCGTACGTAGATCATGTCGGCCAGGTCGACTACCCCAATATGACGTCGGAGGAAGTCGATCCAGTCGGTCCACTGGTCATCGAAAATGTCATTCCGTTTTACGGCGAACAGACCCTTATCATAACCCAAGCGATGCCGGCACAGGGCCTCGAATTCGTACAAGAACACCCCTTGAGGCGTCGCCCCCTTCGCGAAAAACCCGGCTTCGCGTTCAAGAATAATCAGGGCCGTCGCGAAATCGAAACGCCCCTCCGGTCGCTCCGCCTCGGTAATCACATACGTCTGAAATGGCGAAAAGTAGTGAGGCAGACGGTCCATGGCCGTCGCGAATCCTCCCGTCAGACGCAATTCCTCCGCCATGAATTCCAAGGCCAAAGGGAGCTTGGTCGTGGCCAGAATCTCATGCCGGATAGCCACGAGGAGGTCCTGCGTCGATTGGTTCTGCCCCATCCGCTCCCGAAGGGTTTGAAAAAAGTATGCCTGTTCTACATATTCTTCGTTATTTAGCATTGACGGTGAACCATCGTGACGACTCTTGCATGGACGGCCCCGGGTACGGACAATAGAAGGATACGCCGTGGGCCTGCCGGCGCGAAGGCCGCGCCTGGCGCGAAGGGGTCCTCGGTGAGATATCCAGGCGTTTTGGGGGCTTCGAAACCAGAGCGTCGGCCCGTACGAGAGCGCGGCCATCGCTTCAGCCCTCCGAGCGAAGCCTTCCGACAATTGACCCGCATGATTTCCTTCGATGGTTTCTTTCAGGGAGAATCCGAATGGCCCAACGTAATTCAACCGAGCGGACGCGTCGTTCGTTTTTGAAGACCACCGGGGTTGCCGCGGCGGCGACCACGTTGGCGGGCGGCATCGTGCCGCGCGTCCACGCGGCCGAATCCAACACGCTCCGAGTCGCCCTCGTCGGCTGTGGAGGGCGCGGTACCGGAGCGGCCGTCAATGCCCTTTCCGTGAAGGACCAAGGTCCGATCAAGCTGGTCGCGATGGCGGATGTCTTTCCCGATCGCCTGAAGGCCGCCTACGCGCACCTCAAGCAAGGCATGAGCGCCTCGGTAGATGTCCCGCCGGAGAGGCAATACGTCGGGTTCGACGCCTACAAGCAGGCGATGGACTGCCTGGGTCCCGGGGATGTAGTCATCTTCGCGAGCCCTCCGGCATTCCGTTGGGTCCACTTCGGCTACGCGGTCGAAAAGGGATTGAACGTGTTCATGGAGAAGCCGGTTACGGTCGACGGACCCACGACGAAGAGAATGCTCGACCTGGCCGACGAATCGCTCCGGAAGAACCTCAAGGTCGGCGTTGGACTGATGTGCCGTCATTGCGTCGCGCGTGGCGAACTGGCGAAGCGGATTCAGGGCGGCGAAATCGGCGATATCATCGCGCTGCGCGCCTATCGGATGACGCCGCCGGTCGGGTTCTTCGCCAGCAAGAAGAAACCGGACGGGATCAGCGAACTGATGTACCAAGTCCAACGGTTCCACGGCTTCATCTGGGCCAGCGGTGGAGCGTACAGCGACTTCCTCATTCACAACATCGATGAAAGCTGTTGGATGAAAAACGAGTGGCCCGTCGAAGCACAGGCAAGCGGGGGGCGCCATTTCCGCGGAGATTACGTCGACCAGAACTTCGACAACTACTCCGTCGAATACACCTTCGCCGACGGCTCAAAGCTCTTCCTGTATGGGCGAAACATGGTCGGATGCAAGCAGGAATTCGCCAGCTACGCCCAGGGATCGAAGAATTCGGCGGTCATATCGACCGCGGCCCACTACCCGGCGAAGAGCCGCATTTACAGAGGCCAAAGAATCGGTTCGAAGGACGATCTCCTCTGGCGGTACGAGCGAAACGAGCCAAACCCCTATCAGCTCGAGTGGGACAATCTCATCGAAGCAATCCGCCGGGACAAGCCCTTCAACGAGGCGCGGCGCGGCGCGGAGGCGAGCCTCGTCACGTCGATGGGCCGGATGGCGGCGCACACCGGTCAGGTCGTTACGTACGACCGGATGCTCCACTGCGACCACGAAATGGCGCCGGACGTCGACAAACTCGTCATCGACGGCCCCGCTCCACTGGAGCCGAACGACGACGGCACCTACCCCATCCCCCTCCCCGGAATCACCACCAAACGCGAGTGGTGAAGCCGGCCCGGTCGAACCAAGAAGGCACTGGCTTCCCCCAGGGATACGTGGTCTTGGAAATCCGCGTTGCTCCCTACCGCTTCGGCTGTGTCTATGCCCCCGGAGAAGAGATCGCCCTGGAAGCTGCCGGCGACGGAGAAGAAATCACTTGGGAGTCGGCCGATTTCTTCGGCCGGGTGACGGCCGAGGGCAAGGGGCCCGCTTCAAAGACGGCGGTCTCCCTCCCCACCAACCGCCAGGGGTAGTTCGGATGTACGTTGACTCTCTTCCGCGGCGGGAAACCGGTCGGAAAGTCGGAATTCCGTTACGCCGTCCTGCCGGAACCGCCCGGCATGGCCAACGCATACGTCGCGTTCTGTTGCCATTTCCGTGGCGGCGCGTATCCGCTGGAGTGCATGGACCTGCTGGTGCGGTACGGTTTTCGCGAGTTCCGCGATGAGATATCCTGGCAGAACGTCGAGCCGGAACCGGGGCGATACGTCACGCCCGAGTGAGGCGACCGTGGTCGGCATCGGCGGCGAACACGACACGGAGCATTTCGAGAACATCCGCGTCATGTTCGAGACGGCGGGAGGAAAGGTCTACGAGAGGCACCTCCTCCGACGAACCTATCGCGATCGCGGGCCATATTCGTATAGTCGAATCCTCTGTAACGACTGGCGACAAACGGCGCGGGTTTTCGGCCGGACATCGAAAACCATGTCCCCATGGTCCATGTGTGGTACGAAGAGGACGAACGCCCTTGACACGGACGCCGCGCGGGGCGAAACTCGGTGGTGTGTACCTGCGCTGGAGTGAGTTTTTTTCCCTTGGAGCCGATGTCATGAAAAAGCTTGGCCCGATCACGTTTTGCACCGCGTTTCTTGCCGTCTTGTTCGCCGCCTCGTCCCTCTCCGCCGCCGAGAAGCCGAACGTCCTCTTCATCGTCTCCGAGGACAACGGCCCCGAGTTGGGCTGCTACGGCGATCGGTTCGCGCGGACGCCGAACCTCGACCAGTTGGCCGCCGAGGGGGTGCGGTTTGAGAACGCATTCGTGCCCCTTTCGGTCTGTTCGCCGTCGCGCGCGGCGTTCCTCACCGGGCTGCACCCGCACCAGAACGGGCAGATCGGCCTGGCAACGCACAAATTCGCCATGTATCGCGAAGATACGCCGAACATCGTGACGCTGCTGAAGTCGGCCGGTTATCATACCGGCCTGATCGGTAAGTTGCACGTCAACCCGGAAAGCGCGTTTCCGTTCGACTTCCGGGCCATTCCCGGGTCGAACTTCAATCGGAAGCAGAGCGTCGAAGAGTACGCCGCGGCCGCGGCGCGGTTCTTCAAGGAGGCGGGTGACGGACCGTTCTTCCTGTCCGTCAATTACCCGGATGCCCATTTGCCGTTTCTCCGCCAGGCCGGTGGCCGGCCGGCCGATCCGCAATCGGCGGAGGAGGTCGAACCCATGCCGTGGGTCGGCGCGGATTCGCCCCGGATGCGCGAGCAGGTGGCCGACTACTACAACTGCATGGCACGGCTCGACGACGGCGTGGGGCTGCTACTCGACGAACTGAAGCGAGCGGGCGTCTCCGAGAATACCATCGTCGTTTACTTCGGCGACCATGGGGCCCAGTTCCCGCGCGGCAAGGGAACGGTCTACGAGGGGGGCCTGAGGGTACCACTGATCGTCCGCTGGCCGCGGCACGCGAAGCCGGACACCGTCCGCGAGGAACTCGTTTCGGTCATCGACCTCCTTCCGACGGCACTGGATGCCGCCGGAGTCGCGCCACCGAGCGGGCTTCCCGGCAGACCGCTTCAGCCACTGCTCGCCGGTGAAGAGGCGTTTCCGTGGCGCGAGTACGTCTTCGCGGTGACGACCGGGTCGTTTCCCAGGGCGGTTTTCGTGCAGCATTCGGTCCGCGACGCGCGGTACAAGCTCATTTCCAGCCCCCGGCCCGGCACCGAGAACCTGATCGCCGGGACGTACCTCGACCCGAAGCATCCCCATTTCGTGATTACCGGAGCACGGCCGGACGAACAGGCGGCTGCGCCGGACCACGTCCGCGCCGCCTTCGCGAGATGGTCCCGCCCGCCGCGCTGGGAGTTGTACGACCTCCAGACCGACCCGGCCGAGTGGGAGAATCTGGCGGACGACCCCCGGCATGCCGAGACGAAAGCCCGGCTGATTTCGGCGCTCGACGACTGGCGCCGCCGCACGGCGGATCCGTTCCTCGACGAGGACAACCTCAACGCCTACGTCGAAGAGCAACTGGCCAACCGCGACTGGGGCTACCGTAACCAACCCGGCTTTCGCTGGTCTTATCTGGAAACGTTCCCCAGGTGGCGCGAGATATTCGCGCGTTAGCCCACTGTTGGACGGCTCGAGGCGTACGGAATCCTTGCGAACGTCTATTTCGCGTGAATAGGGACGTCGCGGCGGCCGTATTCCTCACGGCTTCGCGCGAGACGGTCGCCCCCGAAGTCGCTCGCGGCTTGAAAAAGCCCGACCCGCGAAACCGCCGAAGCATCCGCGGTTGGCAAGGCCGTTTGGATGCCGACGGTGATGATTTCATGGGCCTTGAATTCGATCGGGATTTGCCCGTCTTGCACGGCTAATTCCTTCTGGGGCACTTCCACGCAGTTCGCCCGGTAGGCACCGGCGACGTGACAGGGGAAATCCACGACGAGCGTCGCCTTCCCCGGTTTACCGTCGAGTTCCAGCAGCCGGACGATCACCGCGTCGCCCGTTTCGGACCGTTTCACGCAACTGACGACGAGCGGGTCCCCCTCGACTCGAAGCAGCGACGCCGAGGAGGGGGCGTCGGCCAAGGTTCCGGCGTCTTTCGTGAGCCAGATCGGAACAAGCGGGTAAAAAGGCTGCCAGCCGAACCGGGTCGATTCGGTTGGCGTTTGCCTGCCGGTGAAAGCGCCGATCCGGTAGCGGAACACGGCCTCGCCGTCCTGGCCATTCTTGAAGTTGCAGATCCAGTAGTTGTTCATCACCCACGAGTAGAGGTGACCTTTGTCGAACGAGATCGTGTCGGCCCACTGGTAGGCATTCAGGTCCGAGGCCGTAACGAGGTACGCCTCGAGCGGCGCGACGAGGAGGCTGAATTCGTCGTTCGAGACGCCGGCCCACTGGCCGATGGCGTAGAAGTCCCGACACGAATAGGTCAACTGGTCCACTCCGGCGACCATCGTCGCGTCCGCGATCTGAAAGCGGAACTCGGGTTTGGGCACGTCGAACGGGAACGCGAAATAGAGCCCTTCCGGCTCGAGAACTTCGTTCTTAATGACGAGGTTCTCGATATCGGCGAAGGGGAGTTCCTTATACACCCGCACGCGCTGGCGTATCCGTGGAACGCTCGGAAGCGACGTCTCGGTCATCATCTCGTCATAGACCGGGCCGGTCCACGTGCCGATGAGCCGGCCTTCTTGCGGCGCCGTCCGCTCGAACCGGGTGGGGACCTTCTTCGAGATGGCGTCGCGGCCGTCCAGGGACCGTTCGTAGATCGGCTGGTTTCCCAGGTACTCGGCGTCCGTATCGAGCAATTCGCGGTTCAACCGTTTGTCGAACCAACCGGTAAGCCCGCCGGACTCGGGCCTGGACTCGATCCGGTAGAAGTCGTTTTCCAGGACGGGCCGTCCGGTGTTCTCTTGCGGCGGTCCTTTCGGCAGGCGCGTCACGGCGAATTGGGCGTAGCCAAAGGGCGGGACGTCTCGGGCGACAAAATAGG
>CAZFQG010000169.1:0-13437 GCA_964520785.1 uncultured Planctomycetaceae bacterium
GCCGCGCACCCGGTTGGGCGGCAGCTTCGGCGCGTTGCTGCCCGTCGCCGGCGCCTTTGCCATCGAGGTCAAACTCAATGGCGCGACGGTAACCAGTTTCGGGGGGTTTGAAGACATGGTCGTGGGTTCGAAGCCGGTCGCGACCATCGGCGATTCGGCCGTGGACGAGTTCATGACCGCCACCGGATTCGGCAGGGTCAACGTGCTCGGTCCCGGCGGCGCCGGCCCCGGTGCGCGGGACGGCGACCAGTACGCCGAGGTGATCGCCCAGGGCACTCAAGCGGGGAGTATTCTCGGTATTTTCGAAACGGCCCTGCCGGGGGATCAGCTCTCGGCGACGGTCTCCATCTACCATGATACCTCCTCGTTCGCCCCGGAGGAAACGGATTGGTCGATGGGAATGTGCGTGGCGTTCGTCCGCGGGTATGAAGGATACCACGGCCAATACAATACTTGGATGGCATTCGCGCCGCCGTCGGCGCATTGGATGAACAACGAGGCCCTGTCGGAATTAGTGACAGGGGGAGAAGAAGGCGAATGGGCCCTTCTGTACAATGACGGCGCCTGGAAGAACGCGACCTCCGGCGGCCAGAAGATATTCATGGCGATGGATCAGTGGATCGACTTCCAGGTCGACCTGAACGTCGGTGTTGAATATACCGCCACCGTCAACGGCGTCCAGACCGATCCGATCGCGATCGCCGAGGCCCGGCAAGCGGACAACATCGTCGGTTTCCACGTCTTGCCGAATACCGGCGTGTCCCTGATTGAATTGTATGTCGACGGTCCCGTCGGTGGCGGCCCCGAGCCGCTCGCCGGCGACCTCAACGGCGACGGCATGGTCGGCAGCGCCGACTTGGATATCGTCCGCGGAAACTGGGGCAGCTCCGTGGAGCCCGGCTGTCTTTCCTGTGGCGATCCCTCCGGCGACGGTTCCGTCGGCAGCGCCGACTTGGACATCGTCCGCGCCAACTGGGGCGCGACCGCGGCCGCTTCGGTCGTTCCGGAGCCCGGCGCACTGGTACTCATCGCCTTGGGGGCCGGTTTCCTCATGCTTCGACGGAAGGAGCGATTCATGCGTTTGTTCCTGTTCTTCTTCGCGGCCGGCGTGCTCTTCGCCCTGGTGGGAACCTCGCACGCGCTGGTCATTACGAACACCACGATGGGTACGGTCGAATTCGACAGCGAGGGCTTCGAGACCAGCACCGTCGGCGCACTGCCGAATCCGGCGGCGAGTGGGAATTGGGTGCTGTATAATCACCTCAGCACCCTCGGAGGGGCGTACGAGTTGGTCGTCGGACCCGGCGGCGAAGGACCCGGCGCCAATGAAGGGACCAAGTATCTCGAGATCACCAACGAGCCTTTCGGCGAGGACCAGTGGGCCGCCAGCAAATCGACCGGCCTCCGGTTCGCCGCCGGTCAGGCGCTGGCGTATTTGGAAAACCCCGCCCTCACCGGCGATACGCTGAATGCCGAATTCGCCCTCTATTTCGATTCGTCCAAGTACATCGCGCAGAACCACTGGGATAACGTCCCCTGCATTTCCTTCTCGAAGGCGGGGGGGACATTCGCCCAGCGGCACAACTGGATTACCTGGACCTACGGCGGCGAGCAGTGGGAAAACGCGGGGCTCTTGCTCGACCAGACCGGTCGGCAAGAAGGCGACATGCACCTGGGCTATTACAACGGTGACACCGGTGGCTGGCAGCAGTTCACCACGAATAACGGCACCGAACTGATGTGGATCTCCGGAGATGCCTGGCACGACATGCAGATCGAGCTGATGACCGGAGTGCAGTACACGATCAGCGTCGACGGCGTCACGTCCGACCCCGTGCCGATCGAAGCCGCCATGGCGGCCGATTCGGTCGTTTCCATGCAGTTTTGGACGAATGGCCGCACGGCGAACACGTTCTATCTCGATAGTTACGGCGCCGCGGCCGTCGTCGTCCCGGAACCGGCTACCTGCTCGATGCTCCTCCTTGGCGGCATCGCGCTGGCCTGGTTCCGTCGCAAAACGCGTTAGTTACCTCCTTCCGGATTCCGGCGACTCGTCGCCGGAACTCAAGGCCGATCGGGCGCCGGTCCTTCCGGCGCCCGAGAAAGCCCGAAAATGAACCCCTGAACGGGGCGACCCGTAGTAAGCTAGGGCATCAGCCCTGGGAATACGAAGGCGCTCCATCAATATCCGAGCCCCGATAGGGCGACGAGAAACCTAATCAGATGGCTTTTGGCACCGCTATCCCCATCGCGGTGGAGCGGTGCCACGGTTCACGCCTCGGACCACCCCATGGTGCCCATTGAGCGCCTGCGCGGCCGGTCGAGAGCCGTTCGTTCCCATGATCCGCCTGCTTCCCCTCATCCCCGTTTTCTTCTTCCTCGCGCCGCCGGCGGCGGGCGCGCAAGACCTCATTGCGCACCCCAGCGTCGTGGAAATCGAAGAGGGATTTCGAGATTGGGCCCAAAGACATCCGAAGCGCATTCAGGTCGAAACCATCGGTACCAGCGGCGAGGGACGTTCCCTTCCAATGGCCAAGGTGACCGATTTCGACGTGCCCGACGAAGACAAACAAGTCGTCCTCTTGACGGTCACCCACGCCAATGAATTGTCGGCCGCGACCGGGCTATTGCACCTGATGAAGTGGCTCGTCGGCGAAGACCCGAAGGCGGCGAGAATCCGCGAGGGAATCGTCACGCTGGTGATTCCCGTGGTCAACCCGGACGGCTACACCGCCTGGAGCGAGCGGAGGGCCGACCAGTGGGTCTGCCACAAGACGATCGTCGGCAAGACCGATCCCTGGTCCGGGTGGACCAAGGAGGGGCCGGTCTCCCCGGAAAAGAATCCCGAATTGGTCGCCCTTTTCGAGGTTGCCGAGAAATACCGGCCGGACGCCGCGTTCGACGTCCACGGCGTCTGGTTCCACGATCAGTCCATGTGGGAAAGCACCGATTTCTCGTGGACGGACCGCCGGGTCCATTCCTATTGCCCCGACATTCCCGAGCGGATGAACCGCGCCGCCGAGGCGGAAGGATACCTGATCGTCCGCCCGGCCGAGGACTCCGGAAGAATCCGAGTGACGGCGCCGGACCCGGACAGCCCGGCCCATTACTATTGCACCGGCGCGAACCGGTCCTTCGCGACCTTCCTTTACGACCGCTATCACACGCTGGCCCTCAACTGCGAGGCGGGCTATGAGGGGAGCGTCGTGGCGCGGACGCGGGAGCTGCTGGAGATCGGTTTGGAACGATGGCGGAATGAGCCGTTCGTGGGCTACCCCGTCAATCAACTGGGCGGTTGGGGCAGCATGACCGTGTCGGCCTGGGGTGATACGGCGGAGAAGCGCCGCGCCAGCCGCGTGGAGCTGTGGAAGAACGCGGATCGGATGTTCTACAGTCTGGTGCTGCATCAGTCGGCGCACGGCAAGATGGCCGCCGTCTGCGCGACGAACGTTCCGGCCGCCGAAAAGTGGATCGGCGACGGCGGGCTCCCGGGCGTTTGGGACCGGCTGGAATCGCATCCGCGCATCAACGCGAAATACTTGAAGGCACTTACCAAGGGCACGCTCTGGGAACGGGTGGACTATCCGATGTGGTTCAATCGCGAGAATAGATCGACCGATCCGATCGAGCAGGGGCTTGCCGTACGGCTCTACGTGCCGTATCCGGACGCGAAACTGACCGACGTCCGGATCGACGGGAGGCCCGTCCGCGAGTCGGCCACGGACGGCTACGTCGCGCGGCGCAACGCCGGCACGATCATCCAATACAACATCCCTCCCGGCGAAGTGGGCGATATTCACGTCGTGACCTGTCAATACGAAGCAAACGAGAAAGCGCCCCGCGGTTTTCGCGCGGCGGACTGGTAGAAATAATGGAGTAGAATGATGCAATTTCGAAGAACCGGTTTTACGTTGGTCGAACTTCTGGTGGTCATCGCGATCATCGGGATATTAATCGCTTTGTTGCTCCCGGCCGTGCAAGCGGCCCGGGAAGCGGCTCGGCGAATGAGCTGCGCAAACAACCTTCGAAACCAAGGGACGGCGTGCCATACGCACATGGACGCCCACGGGTTTCTTCCCAGCGGCGGCTGGGGGTCCGGTTGGACGGCGGATCCGGACCAGGGTTTCGGCAGGAGTCAGCCCGGTAGTTGGATGTATTCCATTCTCCCCTTCATCGAGCTCGACGATATCTGGAGTTATGGGAAGGGAGACACGCTCGCGACCGGGAACTGGCCGCCGCCGGGTAACAAACAGCGCGCCATGACCCAGCGCAATCAGACGCCGGTCGGGATGTTCTATTGCCCCTCGCGGCGCGCGCCGGAGGCGTATCCGCTGCTAAACGACAGCGGGGCAAAGTACTCGCGGAACTTCCGCAACTGCGGACTGGGCGTCGAACAAATTGCGAGAAACGACTACATCGGAGTCTGCGGTGACAACGCGAACCCCGGTTTCGCCATGTTTACCGGGACGTACCTCACGGCCGAATCCTTCGACTGGAAGAGTCTGCAGATCGATACGTACGATTTCAACGGAGTCATCTACCCGCGGAGCGAGACCAAGGCTCGCGACATCTCCGACGGCTTGAGCAACACGTACATGGTGGCCGAAAAGATGATGGACGCCGGTTGCTACCAGGGCAGGTTCGACATTGGCGACGACGAAGGAATCTTCACCGGATTCAACGGCGACGTCGGACGCTCTTCCTGCCCAAGGCCGGGTGGCTACGGCTCCGCCCCCTTGCCGCCGATGCAGGATAAGGACCTGGGCGGCCGGAACGGCCAGATAGCGATTTTCTCCTACTGGCGGATGGGAAGCGTTCACGCCGGTGGGTTCAACGTCATGTTCGCCGACGGTTCCGTCACGTTCATCAACTATGACATCGACCTGGAGACCCACCGCGCCCTCGGTACGCGCAACGGCGGCGAACCCATCGACAAATCCGACGTCGACTAATCTTAGCTGAATCGGTCGGCCGGTGTTCCCCACCGCCCTGGCGCAGTCGCGGCCTGAATCGCCATCGCGGGACTCCGCGGCGCGCGGATTTCCCTCGTGTACCCACCTCGACCCGTTTCCACCCCTTTCCGACATCCCGGAACCGATCTCATGAAGAACCCCGCCACGATGTTCGTTTTGTTTCTACTCCTCGCCGCGTCCCTGGGCGCGGCGGAAACCGCCATCCCCGTCTCGCCCGATGATTGGAAGGCCTTCGACGAGGCGACCGTTTCATTCGACGGCGGCGAACTCATCCTCGACGGGCGCAAAGCGATGTCCAAGGCGGTCTATTTGCCTCTGGAGTGGGAAGACGTCTCCCTCGAGGCCGATTTTCGCCTCGATCCCGCCTCGGACGGCGTCCTGGCGTGCGGGTTCATGGTCCGCGTCGCCGACGCCCTGCATTCGTATTACGTCCATTTCGACAAATCCAGCGCCATCCTCTGCCGAAGTGACGCGAACGGCTCTTGGCACGAAATCACCCGGACCGCCATCGATCGGCCGGCCGGGGAGTGGCACCGAGGGAAGTTGGAGATCGAAGGCGATACGCTCACGGTTTCGCTCAATGAGAAACGGTGCTACCAGGTGAGCGACGCGAGCCTCGCCGGCAAGGGCCGGATCGGATTCTACGCGAACCAAGGGGTGGCCCACGTGAAGAACATCCAGGCCGCCGGGAGGGCGTCGAAGACGGACGAGCCGTTCGTCATTCCACCCCCCCTTTACGTATTCGTCTGTACGGATGCCGGTGCCGGCGCGTACGAGGCGTTCCCCGACGTCTGCCGCCTGAAGGACGGCCGGTTGATGTGCGTCTTCTACGCCGGATACGGCCACGTCGCCCTCCCCAACGAGCAGCTTCCCAAGGGAGGCCGCATTTCCTACTGTACTTCCGACGATGAAGGAAAGACCTGGAGCGACGCGAAAGTCCTCTACGACGGACCGAACGACGACCGCGATCCTTCGATTACCCAACTGAAGGACGGCCGGCTGTTGTGTATTTTCTTCTCGCTCGAGAGAAATCCGGGACCGGGTCGATTCTACCGCGGTCTGGGTACGTTCCTTATCGAGTCGAACGACGCCGGGGAAACCTGGTCGGAGGCGAGGCGGCTCTACCCCGATTACTACGTCAGCGCCCCGGTCCGTGAGCTCTCGGACGGCCGGCTGATCGCCGGGCTGTATAAAGAAGACGGCGACACCGCCTACGGCGCCGTCGGGATCAGCGACGATGGAGGAAAGACCTGGAGTGCGCCGATCGACATCCCCAATTCCGGTATGCGACTGGATGCCGAGACCGACGTCATCGAGCTGAAAGACGGCACCCTGTATGCGGCCCTGCGGCGCGACGGCGGCAACGACGCCTGCTACTCCATCTCCAAGGACCGCGGTATGACCTGGAGCCCGGCCAAGGAATTGGGTTTCCCCGGTCATTGCCACTATCTCCACCGGGCCCCCGGCGACATCATCCTGATGGCACATCGGCTTCCGCAGACCAGCCTTCACTACAGCCTCGACGAGTGCAAGACCTGGAGCGACAACGTCCTCGTCGACGCGGATCACATCGGGGCGTATCCCTCGATGGTCACGCTCAAGGACGGGACGATCCTTATCGTCTACTACGAGGAGGGGGAAGGATCCAATATCAAGGCCAAACGCTTTCGCGCGACCAAGGACGGGATCGAATGGCTGCCGTTGAAGTAGGCCCGGGGGAGTCACCCGGACCGGTCCTCGCTCGGGTGGAGCGGCGTACCCTACCGGGGGCTTTCAGCAGCCCCCGTATCCTTCGCCGTCCACCGTCAAGTCACTGAAGTCCATGGGATATCGACCTCCTCCCTGGAGGGGTCGTCGATGCGGCGTTGCGACCGGGAAGACCCGCGGTTAGAATGGACCACCGTGGAGTTTTTCACCAAGTTTTCCGGTCGCCAGAACCTCTCCCACGCGCGAGGCCACTATGAGAACCGTGTTTTTCTGCTTTGTGACGTTTCTTGCGGGTGTCACCGCTTTCGGTGCGGATATTGTTTATGTCGAAGCGGAGAGTTTCGCCGATCTTGGCGGTTGGGTCATCGACCAGCAGTCCATTGAGGCGATGGGCTCCCCCTATCTTCTCGCGCACGGTCTGGGTGAACCGGTGAAGGACGCGACGACGACGGTGGAGATCCCGAGGGCGGGGACGTACCGCGTATTCGTCCGGACAAAGGACTGGGTCGCCCGCTGGGGCGCCCCCAAAGCGCCGGGTAGATTCCGGCTTCTCGTCAACGGCGAGCCGCTGGCGCCGACCTTCGGTACGCAAGGGAAGGACTGGTTCTGGCACGACGGCGGGTCGGTCGTACTTGCGGCGGGGCCGGCCACGTTGACGCTGCACGACCTCACCGGGTTCGAGGGACGCTGCGACGCGATTCTCCTAACCGATGATCCTGATTTCGTTCCACCGGGCGAGAAGGACGCCATCGGAGCACTTTCGAAGAAGGCACGGAACGTCGCGGCGACGCCGGAGACCGTCGGTGAGTACGACGTCGTGGTCGTCGGCGGCGGCGTGGCCGGTTGTTGTTCGGCCGTCTCGGCGGCCCGGCTGGGTCTTTCGGTGGCGCTGATTCAGAACCGGCCGGTCCTTGGAGGAAACAGCAGTTCCGAGATCCGGGTATGGATCAAGGGGGAAGTCCATCAACAACCGTATCCGGTTCTGGGCGAGATCGTCGCCGAGATGGATACGAAACCGGACGCCAGCCCCGGGCCGGACGCGAGCATCTACGGAGACGACGTCAAGCTGCAGGTCGTCAAGGCCGAGAAGAATCTCGACCTTTTCCTGTGCGAGCACGTGGATCAGGTCGAGATGAAGGACGGCCGGATCGTCGCGGTCGTCTCGCGGAATATCGCCAGCGGAAAGGAATCCCGCTATGTGGGCCGGTGGTTCGTCGACTGCACGGGGGACGGCACCGTCGGCTTCCTCGCCGGCGCCGATTGGGAGATGACCGAGACGGGCCACATGGGTTCGAGCAACTTGTGGCGTCCGGAAGAGACACGCGGGCCGTCCCCTTTCCCCCGCATCGAGTGGGGAATCGACGTGACGGGGAAACCGTACCCGGACAAGCTTCCTCAACTGGGCGTCTGGTTTTGGGAGAGTGGTTTCGATCTCGATACGATCCATGACGCCGAGGCGATCCGCGACCACAACCTCCGCGCGATGTACTCCGTCTGGGACGACTTGAAGAACAACAAAAAGCTCTACCCGAACCACAAGATCATTTGGGCCGCGTACGTTTCCGGCAAGCGCGAATCGCGGCGTCTTTTGGGGGATTACATCGCGACGAAAGAGGACGTCATGGAGCACCGCTTGTTTCCCGACTCCCTCGTCACCTGCACGTGGTCCATCGACCTACACGTCCCGAAGGAGCCGGACATCGAAGCATCGCCGGACAACCCCTTCATCTCCAGGGCGATCTTCATCAGGCCGGAGAAGCCTTTCGTCGTCCCCTACCGGTGTTTCTACTCGCGGAACGTTCCGAACCTCTTCATGGCGGGGCGGAACATCAGCGTTACGCATGACGCGCTCGGGACCACGCGGGTTCAGGGAACCAACGGGATGATGGGTGAAGTGATCGGCCGGGCCGCTTTCCTGTGCAAGAAGCACGGTCTCGACCCGCGCGGCGTCTACGAAGAACGATTGGAGGAACTGATCGGACTCTGCGAGCAGAGCACGAAATAGCGGCGTCGGGATTCGCGAGTCAATAATCGCCGCCGGGGTTCCGGGAAGGGCTGCACGGTGCTTCCGCGCGGCGCCGCCGACGCGTACCATCGGGACTTCCTGATGAGCCGCCGCCGGCGACTCCGCGCTGCCGATGCAACGCGAAGCTCGATGCGGTGCCGCGGGGTTCTTGCTACTTGCCGGAGTCGCCGCTTTCCTCCGGAGAGGTGGTCACGAGGACGTGTTCATTGAGATACTTCTTCGCCACGGCGACGACGTCGTCCAAGGTGACGGCCTGGATTCGCGCGTCGAACGACGCATCATAATCGTAGCCGAGCCCGAAAAGATCGTCCAGCGCCGCGAGTCGAGCTTGTTCGCCGATAGTCGTGTTTTCCTGGGCGTGCAGCGCCAGGATCATCTTGATCGCCGTTTCGAATTCCTCGTCGGTGACCTCGCCGGCTTTGATCTTCTCGATCTTCGACTGAATCCGTTCGACCACCTCCTCCAACTTGTCGGGTTGGGTCTGCGCCAAGACGGTGAAATACCCGGGGGCGGGTCCGGTCAGGGAGAAGGCGTGAACGAAGTACACCAGTCCCTGGCCGCGGAGTTCGTTATGTAGCCAGCCACCGGGATAAGCGCCGTACCCGGAGAGAATCGCGTCGAGAACCGTAAACGCCGACTGCTCCTGCTCTTCGAGAATGCTGACCGCCGGATATCCGAGGACGACCATCGCCGTCGGCTTGCCGATCTGCTGGTGCCGGACGACGGTTTCCTCGATCGCGTTCTCACGATCGAAGGAGGGAGGCTGGAAGTCGGGGTCGGGCGCAAGGTGACCGAATCCCCTCTCGACGAGCGCCAGCGCCTCTTCCGGCTCAATGTCCCCGAAGACGGTCACGACCATGTTGTTCGCCACGAAATACTTGCGGTGATAGGCCCTGAGGTCGTCGACCGTGAGTCGCGAAACGGATTCGGTGGTTCCCCCCCTCATTACGTGATAGGGACTCGTGGCCGGGAGCGTCTGGAAGAAGAGTTCGAATGCCTCCTCCTGGGGGTTGTTCTTGCGCTGGAGAATGGCGCCGAGAGCGAGATTCTTCACCTTCTCGAATTCCTCGTCCGGGAAGGTGGAGCCGGTCACGCATTTGGCGAAGAGTTCCGCGGCGTCGGGGAAATCCTTGGCAAGCGTCGTTGCGCCGGCGATAAGCGTATTCCGTCCGGATATCTGCGAGAAACTCCCTCCGATGGAATCGAAGTATTCCGCGATCTGGTGCGCGGACATCCCGGCAATTCCCTTATCGAGCATCGCGCTAACGAGGGCGGACCGACCGGCCGTTTCCGGCGTATCGACCAGGTTTCCGCCCAGGACGACCGCCTGGATGTTCACTAAAGGCAGGTTCGAGTGCCGTTTCACCAGAACGCGAAGCCCGTTGGGCAGTTTGAACGCCTGGATGTCCGCCTGGGTGACTTCCCGGGTAGATTCCTCCGCTCTGGGAGTTTGTCCCGGCGGGACGATCAGAATCCGGTTCAGTCGTTGCGGGTCGAAATACCGCCGGGCCGCTTCACGGACCTGCTCCGCGGTAACCTGCTGGATATTCTCGGCATATTTATGATCGTAAAGAGGGTCACCGGTGGAAAGATAGCTCCTGCCGAGACTCTCCGCCGCCTGTTGGACCGTTTGCTGCGAGAAGACGATTTCCGCCGCTTTCTGTTTTTTCGCCTTCGCGAGTTCCGCCGCATCGACCAGTTCGGTCCGGAGCCGGTATACCTCGTTCAAGACATCCCGTCCGGCGGTTTCCCACGTCTGCGGCGTGGCGATGAAGAAGACGCCGAACCACCCAGTCACGAAAGAGGGAGTGTAGCTGGCCGAGGAAACCGACAGGACGCTCTGGTCCTCGTATTTCAGCTTCCGTACCAGCCGGGAACTATCCCCCTCGGTCAGGATGTAGGAAGCGACGTCCAGGGCGTAGAGATCTGGGTGAGACAGCGCGACCGTCGGCCAGCAAAACGCGACATCGAACGTATTTCCTTCCATCTCGCGAATCGCCTCGCGAGGTGTCATTTGGGGGGGTTCTTCGGTTAGGGGCAAGTACGTTTCCAAGCCGCGAGGCGTCCCACTCCACTGCTGGGCGATCCGATCCAATACTTCCCGCGTATCGACGGCCCCCACCACGACGAAGACCTGGTTGTTCGGAACGTACCGATCCCGATAGAACGCCATCGCCGTCTCCCGCGTAGCTTTACGGAGGACGTCCAGGTAGCCGATGACTGGATTGCGGACGGGGTTTTCCAGGTAGACCGTTTGGGAAAGCATGTTCCAACGGACGCGCGACCGGTTCGCCTCGCCATCGGCCAGTTCGCGCTGGACGACCTGATATTCCCGGTCGAATTCCTCCTGCGTAAAGGCCGAGTGCTGCATCTGATCGGAAATCAGATCGATACACGTCATGACGTCTCGGGCCGGGCAGTCGATGAAATAGTTCGTTAGGCTCGAACTGGTGTACGCATTGGAGGCCCCGCCGAAGGAATCCACCAATCGCTCGATCTCCTTTTCGGTGCGGTTCTGGGTCGTCCCGCCGGCAACAAGGTGTTCGAGCAGGTGACTGATTCCCATGCCCAGGTATTCTCCCTCGAACGCGCTGCCGGTGTTCTTTACGAAGCATCGCACCGTCGCGACCGGGGCGATGTGGTTTTCCTGGACGATGACGGTCAGGCCGTTGGAAAGCGTGGCAAGCGTGACATTGTTCGGAAGCGGATCGAGGCGAACATACTGGAGGGGGGTGTCAAACTGTTTCACGGGCGCTTCAGGGGTAGTTGGGGGGGCCGGATTCTCCGCAAGGGCCGTGGCCCCCATGAGGACAAGGCACAAAGGTGCAAGCAGAATTCGAGGGAGATAGGAAAGTTGTATTCGGTGGAGCGGGATTCTCGTTGCGGACGGCATGTCGGGCCTCATAATGCGCAGTGGAAACGGGAGGGCCAGGCACCTCACCCCCAGTCAGAGTATATCCGAGCGGGAAACCCGAGGAGACTGGCCAACAGTGGGGGGGCGAAAGCACTCCCCTAACGTGTTCATACCTCCATTGTACGCCCTCGGCAAGGCGATGTTTCATGGAGTTTTTTCCCGTTTTGAGCCTGATTGCGGACAGAATTCCTCGCGACCGGCCTATAGATATATGGAGCGGCGAACATTCGCCAGACTCCACCCTTAAGTGTTAGTACTTCGTGAGAACGAGACGAGGCCTGAAAGGGAATAAAATGCGTTATTTTGCTTTTTCCCTAACCATAGTCATTCTGACCGCCGGGAGTGGATCGGCGGGCTGGATTCAGTTTGTCGATCCGGCGGACCCGGGCGTGATGGTTTTCGACGTCTATCGCGGGACCTATGCCGACGCAAACTGGGAGTCGAGTTTTGCGGTTGATCAATTCAAGGCGCATTGGGGCTTGTTGTCCCCTACTGAAGAGGGCATTGATTGGGGGTTAGATTCGGTTGATCTAGTTCGCGAAGGGTCGTTGGGGAGGAGTGGAGAGGTTGAGTCCTACCCGGCCCTGGGTATTTATCCTTCCGACTCACACCTGTCGGGTTTGAGGCAGGGTTCCCCCGACGAGTTTACGCCGACCCGGCTTCGGATGCCGGAACCGGTCAGTATGATCGTTTGGGCAATCTTGGGCGCCGCGTGGGCCGGCTTGGCTTGGCATCGGCGGCCCATCCACCGCGGTCCTCAGTGGACGGGACAATTCCCCCTTGAAGAAGGGACTCGTTGGACAAAGGAAAATCGCCAAGCTATTCTCGACGTGATCAAGCGAAACCATATATAGGGGTGCTCCCGAGTGGGCTGCGGCTTCGGGTTTCACACCCCACTATGGCGGTATCCTTTCTCTGAGTTTCTCCTACTCTTTACGCGCTGAAGCTTTGTTCTAGTAATAGGGATGCTTGGGCCAAAGTGTTTCTATTGGTTGATCCGCGTTGGTCAAGCGTCTGTCTATCCGCCAATGTTTGGACCAAATCCTCCGCAAGGGCGGCTGCCTTGCCGTACCAGAGTTCATCCGAGCCGAGCAGTTGATCTATGGCCCCGGCCGCTCGCTCCCCGGTGGTCCCCGAAGTGAGACTTGCGACTCGAGTCACTTGGAACGAGGCAGTCGTTTTTGCCAAACCGTCACTAGCCGAAACGGATACGACGAAGCTTCCCACATAGCCGTCCGCCGGATCGATCGTCAGCCGACCGTCTTCGACGCTCAGTTGCACCTGCGAGGCATTCAGTTGCGTCTTCGCCGGTTGCGTCGCGCGGAATATCCGGTAGGGATCGGCCCAGTAGTCACCGCTCAGGGTGGTGACGAGGGACTTCGAATCGAACGCGCACGGCCAGCGGTGGAGTTCGCCGTTGGGGAGGATGGCGTACCAGATGCCGGTGTTTACATCCTCGAAGTACTTCTCTTGCCGTCCGCGGTGGTTGTAGCCGAAGCCTCTCCACGATTCTCGCAGGCTCTTGCCGTTGGTGAACTGGAACGCCCTTTCGGCGACGAGATTCGTCTGATAGGCGGTCGCCGTGAACGTGATCGCGTCCCCGTCGGCGTCCATGACGTTCAGGTCCACCGTCCGGGTGTCCTCGGAATGGGACATCGTCACGTCGGGAAGGGGCTCGGTGAAGACCGGGGCCGAGTTCGTCACGGTGACGCCGAACGTGGTGGTCGCGGCGGCGATCCCGTCGCTGGCGGTCACCCTGATCACGAAGCTTCCCACATAGCCGTCCGCCGGATCGATCGTCAGCCGACCGTCTTCGA
>CAZFQG010000169.1:13537-14258 GCA_964520785.1 uncultured Planctomycetaceae bacterium
CGCACGGCCAGCGGTGGAGTTCGCCGTTGGGGAGGATGGCGTACCAGATGCCGGTACTAACATCCTCGAAGTACTTCTCCTGACGTCCGCGGTAATTGTAACCGAAGCCCTGCCACGATTCTCGCAGGCTCTTGGTATTGGTGAACTCGAACGCCCTCTCCCCAACGAGGTTCGTCTCGTAGGCGGCGGCGGTGTAGTCCAGGCTGCTCTTCTCCGCATAGGAGACCTCCATCTCCACCTCTTGTTGCGCCCCTCGCGATATTCGCACGTCGGAAGGGTCGCGGACGAACTGCGGCGGTCCATTGACCCGACGGACCGTAACACTGATCGTCTCCGAATCGGTCAGACTTCCATCGGTGACGACGACATTGAACGTATACGTCCCGGGGCCCTGGGCCTCCGTCGGGGTCCAAGTGAACGCCCCGGTGTCCGCGCCGATGGAAGCGCCCGTCGGGACGTCGCCGGTGAGACGGAACGTGAGATCCTGTGCGGGCAGGTCCGCGTCGGTCGCGGTCGCGGTAAACGAGAGGGTGGTCAGTTCGTTCACCGTCTTATTGCCAATGGGAGCAAGCACGGGGGCGGAGTTGACCTCGTTGACGGTAATCGTAATCGTCTCGCTGTCGCTGAGACTCGGAGAACCATTGTCCGTGGCCGTGAACGTGACGTTGTACGTCCCGGGGCCCTGCGCCTCCGTCGGGGTCCAACTGAAAACGCCGGTGGA
>CAZFQG010000170.1:0-14211 GCA_964520785.1 uncultured Planctomycetaceae bacterium
TCTTTTTCTCCGAATGCCAGTAGAAGAGGAGTTTCGTGGAGTTAGCGGAAAAACGCCTGCCCGATCCGGAAACGAGCCCGGCCCTCACTCGCGCGATGATCGCCGCGAAGACCGCGGGCGAGAACCGGGCGCAGGATATCGTCATTCTCGATCTCCGCGAGCTGACGTGTCAATTCGACTATTTCGTCATTTGCAGCGGAACCAGCCGCAGGCAGTTGCACGCGATCAGCGAAGAGATCGACCATGCGCTCGAAGAAGGAATGGGTGACAAACGCCGCGGGATCGAGGGATATCAGGAGAGCCTGTGGATCGTGTTGGACTATGGCGACGTCGTTATCCATATCTTCGAGCCGAACACCCGGGAGTACTACTCGCTGGAAAGCCTTTGGTCTCAGGCGAAACGGGTGCCGTTCGAGTCGCCACGGCCTTACGAATAGATGGAAGTCATTCACGGAAGTATTTACGACTTCCCGAAGTACTACGACGTGCTGTTCGGGTCGGACTGGAAGGCGGAGTACGATTTCCTTTTGGGGTGTTTCGAAAAGCACGGCCGGGCGGATACGCGGCGGCTATTCGAGCCGGCGTGCGGCACGGGGCGACTGCTGGTGAAATTTGCCAAGGCGGGGTACGACGTCGCGGGGCTGGATTTGAATGAGAAGGCGGTCGAATACTGCAACGCGCGGCTGGCGCGGCACGGCCTGGTCCCGGCGGCCTTCGTGGCGGACATGGCCGATTTCCGCTTGAGGCGGAAGGTCGACGCCGCGTTCAACACGATCAACAGCTTCCGCCACCTGCAAAGCGAAGAGGAGGCCCGGCGTCATTTGCGCTGCGTGGCCGCGGCGGTGCGCAAGGGGGGGATTTACGTACTGGGATTCCATTTAACGCCCACTTCGGCCCCGACGTGCGACGAGGAATCGTGGGCGGCAAGGAAGGGAGACTTGGGTGTCACGTCGCGGATGTGGACGATCGAGCGGAATCTCCGCGCGCGGCGCGAATGGGTGGGAATGACGTTCGACGTCTATACCCCCACGCGGCAAATGCGGCTTTCCGACGAGATCGTCTTCCGCACGTACCGCGCCGCCCAGTTCGACGCGCTTCTGCGGAAAGTGCCGGAATGGGAACGCGCGGCGGTCTACGATTTCGCCTACGACCTCCGAAAAGAAATCCGCCTCGACGGCGCGACCGAGGACGTCGTATTCGTCTTGAAAAAGCGGTAACGCGCGATTATCATTGGGGGTCCGCGAGCGGGCATTTCGTGTTCTTCGGTCATCTACCAATTTCATAAACCGTAAACCGGAAGTCAAACGAACCATGAACAACTACGTAAGCGGCAAGAGTATCGTCATCACCGGCGGGTCGTCGGGATTTGGACTGGAGGCGGCGCGAATTCTCCTGAAAATGGGTGCCAACGTCACCATCACCGGCCGGAACCGGGACCGGCTCAACGCGGCCGAGGCCGACCTGGCCAGCGAAAACCTTTTGGCGGTGCAGGCGGACGCGTGCGAGTCGGACGACTGGCCGCGGCTGTTCGACGCGGTCAAAGAGCAATTCGGCACCGTCGACGTCCTCGTGAACAATCACGGCGCCGCGATCAAGATCGCCCCGGTCGAGGACCTGAGCGACCAAGAGATCGACGCGGTCCTCCAGCTCAACCTGGCATCGGTCATCAAGGGATCGAAACAGGCGATCAAGGTGATGAAGCCCAACGGCCGAGGGCACATCGTCAACGTCTCCAGCGGATGCGCGCGGCACGCATGGCCGACTTGGGGCGTCTACACCGCGGCGAAGGCCGGAATGGTCCTGTTCACGCGGTGCCTTCATCTGGAGATGGCCCAGTGGGGCGGCAAGGCGACGAGCTTCATCCCCGGCGCCGCCAAGACCAACTTCTGCGCCGCGGCCAATATCGACGACTCCTGGCAGGACGGCTACCCCAGCGCCCACGACTTCGCCCGGACACTCGTCCATTGCATCGACGTCCCCGACAATACGGTAATCGAGGAAGTGAATCTCTGGGGAACGGAACAGATCCCCAAGATGGTCGTGCCTTACTGATTATTCTGATTTCTCCGGCCGCGCGGACGCGCCGGAACCCCTCGGTGAGTTCCCTTGGATCGCCAGGCGCCGTTCTCCCCCAAACGGCGAAGCGGCCGCATAGCGCTACGAGGCGCCGGCCATCGTGAGTATGTGCGGCCGGGGAACGTTCGTCCGATCGATGACGTCGCGGATGGCCTGCGTCACCTCTTTCGGATTGCAGGTTTCCAGCCGCCGAAGTACCTTGCGCCACCGGTCAATGAAACTCCCCTCCTTTTGGCTCCGGCGGTGGTCGAATATCAAATGAAACGCGGTCGGGTTGCGGCGGTACTCCAACTGCAACTGGAGAAGCCGCTTCTGGAACGCCTCCAGGTACCGCTCGGCGAATTCCTTTCTGGCCATGACCGCTTCCAACCGGCGGATGACCGGGCGGGCGTAGGCCTCCGCGAATATCTCCAGCGGATACTCGTACCCCACGAAAGACCCGGTGTGGTCGGTCACGACGAGCTCTTGGGGAAACCCTGCCGAGTTCTCGATGATGATCTCGTCCCCGTCATCGAAAAGGATTCGCGGCGGGCCTTGGCTACGCTTGGCGCAGCGGCCGACGGTGATGTTCGAACCGGCGGCTTCTCCGAGCAATTCCGCGTACCGCGACGCGTACTCCGGGTCCTCGAATCGGGCATCCGGAATCTTGTCGGTCGCGATCCCGCGGACGTAGTCCCGCTTGAAGTAGGTCGCGGAGATGAGTTGCCCTTCATATACCCGGCAATCCCCTTGATAAGGTTCTTTCACCGTATCGACCATTAAACGGGGGGGAAGACGTATTCCCAGTTGGCGGCATCCGAGCCACCGGTCCAAAATGTTTTCCGTGTACTGGTGCGATTCGACCACCGCTTCGTAGAAGCTCTTGCCCGCTTGAAGATGCTCTCGGACGCCCATTTTCTGCATCCGGATGATCTGGACCGATTCCCGGTCGTCCCCTTTCCGCTTGAACTCGACGAGATAGACTTCTCGCCGGTCTTTCGTATGAGAACTCTTGCGTTTCGAGAGCGACTCGACGACGCGTCCTATATTTATGTATTCCAGCTCCCCGTACTCGCGCATGAAATTGATAATAAAATCGCGCGCCGGCGCGGCCGGTCGGCCCGGCCCGGCGCTCGAAGAGCCTCCGGCGCCATATCCGTTGACCGCCGTTTCGGAGTAATCCTCTTCCAGAGCCACGTCCGGAATCAGTTTGCCGTTCTCCATCCGTCCGCCCGGGAGCCATTCGATCCGAAGAAAGAACTCGGGGCTCAGCCCGAGCATGACCTCCTCCGACATGACGTTTTCCGAAATCCCGTCGTCGGGACGCAGGACCAGCGAATTGAACATCCGCAACCGCCACTCGTCGTTTTCGAGATCGTTCTTTCGGAGCCCCGGTGGGACGCTTTGAAGCATCTGCTCGACCAGGCCCGCGTGCATTCGGCGGACTTCCTCGGACCCCTTGCCGAAGAAATCGGTCGCGACAAACTTCATCTTGAACGATTCCGGTCCGAGGAAAAACTCCACCTCCGGATAACCGTGGATATTCTTGGAGTTCGCGTGCTTCTGAATCTCCGACAGATGGGCCAGCATCGCCGCGTCGTCCAGCCTCGCCAGCGAGGCGAGTTCCTCGACCGTCAAATAGCGGGTTCCGGTCGTGGGGTTGTAATAGTAAATCTCCTCCCCTCCGATTCCGATCCGCAGTGAGGCGATCCGTGCCTTCATCTCGTCACTCGTTCGCGGCATCGGCGCCATCCGCCAGCACTCACCCCGTCGTTTGACCGCCTCGCGAACCCGCTTGTTGAAAAGATTGAGAAAACGGATGTCGCGTTTTCTCCAAGCCCTCTGCAGCAATTCGTCGGCGCGCAACGCCATGTCCATCCGTTCCGGATTCGAACGGATAAAGACGTTTTCCCCCTCCAAAATCAGATCGACCGCGCGGTGCCAAAGCTGCCGTTCCTCGTCGGGACTCAAGGGGGGAAGACTCCTCTTCCCACGTTCCCGATTCAACTCCTCCAGGAACACCATCCGCTGCATCGCGTGGATTCCCGGAACGGTGACGATCGCCTCCTCCAACGGAAAGCACGTCGCGATATGCACCGGACAACGCGCCTCCCCGTCCCCCTGCCGTGGGTCCGGGCCTATAAACCGGATGTTCTTTTCGCAATCCCTCTTACTCACTCTGGCACACTCACTCAAGAGACTTATTTCCCCTAGTATCCATAATGACCAAGAACCCGCCATTCCGCAAGCGCCCCCGGAGGACTTTGCCAAAAATCCTCGACGTCGGTCCCACTCCGCGGCTGTTGGAGGCCGAACGAACGGCAAAGTTTCCTTTCCGCCGCTGCCCGCCGGCCTCTTGAGAGCCCCAAACTCGCCGATAATTCCTTCGGAACGCCCCCAAAACTCCGTGCGGCATCTGGGCCGTAGGGACTTATGGCACAATGCATAACCACCCCTCGATGGGGGGTTATGCATAGCACTGGAAATGAGTGGGCGTATCGGAAGCAACGTAGCTTGGTCCCCCTTGCTCTCGAGGCAGGATTCTTCTAAAGAGAGTGAAAATAGTGGTTATGAAGGGTTTACATTTGAAACGGTGAACGCTAGGATTAGTATACCAGCCTTCTCGATCGACATAATCCATCGCGTCGGTTTGAAGGTAATTGTTCCGTTTCTTCTCTGGATTCGTTCGGGTTCTTTCCCGGCGAGGGTTGGAAGAAGCCCGATGGAGTTCGGATGAAGAGAACTCGTGTTCTTTCTAGTTTCCGTGTCTTGAGAGGAGTGAATGAGATGAAACGATTTGTGTGGTGTATTGGAATGGCCGCGGCGGTGCTCGTGGCCGCGGGGATCGCCGGCGCCGCCGACGTTACCTGGGACGGTGGTGACGGCAATTGGACGACCAGTCCCAAGTGGAACGGCGGACAGACCGCGAGCACGGTGTTCGGCCGAAACAACGGCGTTCGAAATCTGAGCGACGTGTACATCGATTCGGGTACGGTAACGTACGACCCGAGCAGTTATGGCGACTTTCATTACAGGGGGGGAGGTACGCTAAACTTGTCCGGCGGCGCGATGCTGCAGATGGACTCCGACTCGGGAGCCCCCGACGGCTATTGGACGGAGTTCGACGGCGACGCGCTGAACATTGACGATGGCGCGACGTTCCGGCGCGGTTTCGTAGCCGGCGGGACGTCCGGCGGCCCCATTATTTTCGGGTCGTGGGGAGACTATGAAGGCCAGAAAATCGCGGTGAATATCACCGGCGGCGGCAATCTCGTGAACGACGGCCAGGTCTGGTTCGGCTGCCCCGACGACAACAGTTCCGACATCCAGGTCACGATGACGATCAATGATGGAAGCGTAGATCTCACCGGCGGGAACCGTTATACCACCGACGGCGGAATGACCAATGACGACAAGTTGTACATCCTCCAGGACCTGGCCTTCTGCTACGGTCACGATGGGACGGCGCTGAAGAACGAAAAATACGCCGTCAACTTCAAGGGCCCCGGCACGTTTACCGTCGACAACGGTATCATCGCGCCCGTTCAAGACGCGTCCGGCTACTGGTTCGTGAACATCCTCGGAGGGAATTCCACCCAAGTACTCTCGTACCAGGAACTTTTCAACGCCGGCATCTTCCAGGCCCGCGGCGCGTACGATAATTCCGGGATATTCAATAAGTACTTCACGGTCAGCGGAACTCCCGGCTCGGCGAACTACACGCTCACGTCGACGGTGCCGACCGCGGATACCGCCCCCATCCTTTGGGACGGCGGAGACGGTGATTGGAATAGCGCCAATTGGAACGGCGGACAGACCGCGCAGCAGGTCCTCGGCCGGACCAATGGCGTCGAGTTCGGCACGAGCGGCGAAACCGGGATCGACGTCTTCATTACGTCGGGTACGGTGACCTATGATCCGAACACCTACGGTGATTTCCGGTATCGGAGGGCGGGTACGCTGAATTTGTCCGGCGGCGCTACGCTGCAAATGGACACGACCAACCCGGGTAGCCCCGACGGCTATTGGACCGAGTGGGACGGCGAGGAGCTGAACATCCGCGACGGCGCGACGTTCCGTCGAGGCGTCAGCGGCGGCGGAACGTCCGGCGGCCCCATGATGCTTGGATCGTGGAGGTCGTTCACCGGTCAGAAGATGGCCGTCAATATCGCCGGCGGCGGTCGCTTCGAGAACGACGGCCAACTCTGGTTCGGCGCGCCCAGTGACAACGATCCCGGAATCGAGGTCACGGTGACAATCGACGGGGGGCATATAGATCTCACGGGCGGGGACCGTTATACCACCGATGGCGGTATGACCAATGACGACAAGCTGTACATCCTCCAGGATATGGCCTTCTGCTACGGATATGACGCGGACGCCGGTGCGCCCAACGGCGAAGTGTACGTCATCAACTTCATCGGCGGCGGCTCGATCACCGTCGACAACGGCATCATCGCGCCGGTGATGGACGCAACCGGCTGGTGGACGAGCAGCCTCATCGGTGGCAGCGATCCTAACGCACTCCTCTCCTACGAAAACCTTTGGGACTTGGGCATCTTGCGGTCCAATGGCCTGAGCGGACTCGACGGTGAGACCTTTGCCGATTACTTCGCGGTGACTGGTCAGAAGAACATGGCCAACTACACCTTGACATCGTTGCTCGCCGATGCCCTGCCGGGCGACCTCAACGGCGACGGTGCCGTCAACTCCGGCGACTTGGACATCGTCCGCGGTGCCTGGGGTCAATCGGTTACGCCCGGTTGCCTTCCCTGTGGCGACGCAAACGGCGACGGCGTCGTCAATTCGGGTGACCTGGACATCGTCCGCGCGAACTGGGGAATGACGGCCGCGGCGGCTGCCGTTCCCGAGCCCGGTACATGGTTCCTGCTTCTGGCGGCAGGATTGGCCCTGGCCGTTCGTCGGCGTTAGTTAAAAACGATTGGGGGGTAGGGAGACGTCTTCGGAGGGGTCGCCCCTTCGAAACGTCTCCCCACCCCGGTTGTATGTCCCTTCGCTGTCCCTTTTTGTTCGTCGGTTCAGTCCGCTGCCAGGTGGGGCGCCTCAATTCTTCGGAAACGTCAATCGAATCGCAGACTCCGGCGTCGGCATCATCGAAAAACCACGAACGCCCGAGCTTGTTCTTCACATCCGCCTCGGCGGCCGCCACTTCCTCCGAATCAGACTCTCTTGGATTGTCGCGAGTCTTCGCGCGGATGCCATTTGTCAGTGTCGCTACGCGATCCGAGTCGCTTTCGTCCAATCCCGAACCGAACCCGTTTTTCAGGTATTCCTCGCCATAATAATTAACCATTTGCCGTCACCCGGTTTCCGTTTGCGTCGCAGGACTCGTCGCGGATTGACTCGTCAGAATAATCCGCACCGATTAACTGGCCGGCGCGGTCGTAGGAGTAGGTGACGGTGCCGTCGAGGCTCGTGCAGGAGACGAGGCGGCTCAGTTCGGTGTAGCCGCCGGAGGCGATGGCGTCGACCACCCCGTCGGTGTCATGCACCGGCAACATGCCTTGTTCGACGAATTCCGAAGGCAGGCCGCCGTTGGGCGTCCAGTCGGTGTTGGACGTTTCCTCCAGCAGGAGGGGCTCGCCCGCGTCGGAGTATGTCCAGGCGTAGGAGGCGAGGGTGGTGCCGCCCTGGTGGTAGAGCAGGCTGACCAGCCGGCCGCAATCGTCGTGGGCACAATCGAACGCGCAATTGGCGCGCCGTCACCACCGGCAGAGGTGGAATAAACTAGCTGCGTCCCCGTTTCGACGTTCGACACCTTTGGCCTTTCCTAGGTAGCGGCAAGTTGTCGTTTCTTCTTGCCGGTAGTGTTCTTAGCTGCGGGCTTCTGCTTCTTGGCTGATCCAGGCGTTGCCACACGAACGGATTTGCTTATCGCCCCGCCGATGTCGCTCTGAGATGCTCCGAGAGACGCAAGGGAACGAACGAGTAAATCCACGGAAACGGAGCGATCCGCGGACTCCAACTTCGCGATACGAGACTGGCTTGACCCAATGCGTTTTGCCAGTGCTCCCTGGGTTACCTTGCGTTGCTTTCGGAGTTCTTTCACCTTGTCCGCAAGGGCGAGCTTGATCTCTACTAAAACCTCTTCTTCGGGAGTGAGTCCGAGGAACTCGGATGCGGAGCCGATCTTCCAACCGGCCTTTTCCAGCTTCTTTCGTTTGGCGGGATTCATTTTACGGCCTCATCGTAGCCACCGAATCGTCTCTTGCACGCATCAATGACTTGCTTAGGGGTTTTTTTGTCCTTCTTCGGAAATATCTCGCCAATTACTACCGCGTCCGGGTCCAATCGGTAGATGATTCGCCAAGTCACTTTCTCGTCTTGAATGCGTAGCTCGTGGCAGCGGGAACCTATTATTGGCATCGGTCGGCTGTGGGGCAATCCAAGCTTGTCGCCGCGCTGCAATTGACGGAGTAGCGTCCCCGCCTCAGCCCGAGCTTCTTTGGAAAACGGAGGGGTCTTGACCTCGCCGTCCAGCCATACGAGTGGCTTGTCCTTGCTTCTGCTCATCAGTTCAATAATATGTCATATTCGACATAAGTCAAGGTCGGGAACCAGGAAAAATCCGCATTGAATCGCCGAGGGCGGAACGCGGGTGAATTGGCGGGCGACCGTGGATCCAATCTGAATGACAGCTCGAATAGGCCAACAGTTCCGGAATTGTTCGGTACAGCCCGTCGTAGGTATAATCCTCGTCGAACGCGGCGTGAAGTTCATTATCCCGGCTCATCCGGTTGCCCATGCGGTGCGCGGAGCGGCTACTATTCTTTGCCGCCCCGGTGGGGTTGTCTCCGTTGCCTGTTGTTTGCCGTGCAATCCCAAAGGTTTTCTATCGGCATTCGCCCCCCCTTAAGAGTTGCATTGAGGGCCGTGCATTTCCTTCGGCGGGGGCCTTTGGACCGGGTGTTGACCAGGAATCCACTTTTGTGTAAAATGTCGCAACATACGGATGAACCTTGTAGAATTAGCACAACGAATCAAGGCGCGACGTCGCGAACGGAACCTCACCCTGGAACAAGTCGCCTCGCGGACGGGGTTGACTCGGAGCGTCTTGTCCAAGGTGGAGAACTTCCGCGTGACCCCGTCGCTCCCCGCGTTGGGGAAGATCGCCCTGGCCTTGGGAACGAGCGTCTCGGAGTTGACCGAGGGCCTGGATGAGCGGCCCCACCTAGTGATCGTCCGTCAGGGTGAGGGGGTGAAGGTGGAGAGAGACCAACCGGAGTCGCGGATCGTCTACGAATCGCTGGCGCACGACCGCTACGGCAAATCGATGGAGCCGCTGCTGTTGCGCGTCCCGGCGGGTACCGCTCGGAAGGAGGCGTTGAAGCACGACGGCGAGGAATTCCTCTACGTTCTCAGCGGCCGCGTCGAGCTGGAATACGGTGGCGAGGTTCATCCGCTACACTCGGGCGACAGTGCCTACTTCGACGGCCGGGTGGAACATCGCCTGGTGAATTCCGGCGTCACGTCGGCCGAGGTACTCTCGGTCTTCGCCGGCGTCGGGCGGGGGGAATTCCCCGTCAACGGTAATTCGGAGATTAGTTGAGATTCAACTTAACCATTAGGGAGTGATAAACGCATGGCGCGAGAGCCGGAAATCAAGAGAAAAACGGCCATTTCCTACAAGACGGAAGAAAAGACCGTTTTGCGAGGATACGATTTGAGCGAGTTGGCCGAGGCGGGATACTCGTTCTGTGACGCGATGTTCATTCTCTTTCAAGACCGCATCCCGACGGCCAATGAAGAGAAGATGCTGAAGTACGAAATGGGGGAGTTCCTGGAACACTCGATGTCCCCCTCGGCTGCCGCGGCCATTTCCGTGATCGCCGGCCGGCCCAATCTCCCCTGCGCGGTCGCCGCCTCGGTGATGACCTTCGGCGGCGTCCACGGACCGGGAGCGGCCCACGGTTACATGATGAACAAGTACATCGAACGGGCTCGCGTGGAGGGCAAGTCGTTGGACGAGATGGCCAAGATTCTCGTCGACGAATACATGGACAATAAGAAGCCGGTGATGGGAATGGGCCAGCCCCAGCATACCGACGGCGACCCTCGCGCGGAGCCGACCCACGTCAAGCAGGAGGAACTGGGCGTGGACGGGGTCTATCTGGAATTCCAGAGGGCGATCGAGAAGCATTTCCATGCGCGGCGCGAGGCCGACGGCCGCCGTCGCATCGGAGTCAACGTGGTGGGAGCCGGCAACACGGCCCTGTGCGATATCGGTTTTTCGCCGAACGCCGCCTGGTGCATCGGAAGCGTGTCTCGCGCATACAGTTGCGCGGCCCACGCTTTGTACAACATGAAAAAGGGCCGCGCCTGGGCCGCTTCGAAGGCCGAGCCGATGGTACAAATGCTCGATCTCTCGATGATCAAGTACATCGGTCCGGAAGACCGCGAGGTTCCCTCTCAGGAAGAGCGGCAAGAGTACGCGAAGAAGCAGAAGGAAGAAGGCGAGTACAGGAAATGGGTAATATGAAAGACAAATCGATCGGCAATCTGGACGACCCCCGGATGCCCTATGATTATAGCAAGCGGGAATACGGCACGGTTCCGGTGGACGACCGGCCCTCGTTCCGGTGGGTTTCCGAGGTCGCGTACAAGAACGTCCACCGCATTGTCGCGCGCGGTTACGACACGACCGAACTGATGGAGCAAGGCTACGGTATCGTCGACGTCCTGTTCGTCGACTTCCAGTCGCGCATTCCCCTGGTTGAAGAAGAGCGGATGTTGAACTACATCATGATTCTCAGCCTGGAGGACGGCCTTTCGATCCCCGCCGTGATGTCGCGCATGGTCGCCCAAACGAAGACCTTCCTCACACAAGCATGCGGCGCGTCGATCTTAACCTTCGGGCACGCCTATGGCGCCTATTCCGAGTTCGGGAACATGTTGGAGGACTACCTGGCGCGAGCCGAAGCGCAAGGCCTGTCCCTGGCGGAGGCGGCACGGGTGCTGGTGGAGGAAAAAAGGAACTCCGAAGCGCTCGGCGTTTCGAACCTGATGCTCGAGGATCCGGCGGCCAACCGGGTGTTCGCTCGTGCCGAAAAACTCGGCGTCGCCGGCAAGTACATCGCGTTCACCAAGGAGATTGTCAAGGCGGCTCGGGAGCGTTTCGGCGAGCCGGTCGACCTGGACATGCTGGGCGCCACCGGCGCGGCGATGATGGACCTGGGGTTCTCGCCGGAGGCCACCTGGGCGATAATCGCCGTTACCCGCTCTTTCGCGGCGGGAGCGCACTACATCGAGGAATTGGAGGGAGGAACGTTCACGCGGCTCGGGGAGGCGCTGACGCCCAAGGAGTGGTACAATGGTCCCGCCGACCGCCCGGTGCCGCCGTTGGCCGAGCGAGACAAGATCGCCAAGCCCGCGCAGACCCATTCTCCCGCGGAATGGAGAAAGGCGTTTGACGAACGCAAAAAGATTTCCGGCAGCGGATTCGCCATCGTCGAAGAGATTGAAGATCCCAGCAAGAAGACGGGAACCAAGAGCGTAGGAAGGTAGCCGTCGACGACGGGGCGGACGACCGCTCGCGTCCTCGGTTCTAACACGATTCAAACACCAGATTCCGGTAAAGCGATTCTATAATGGAAGACAACATCCAGGAAATGTACGCCAGAGCGCGCAAGGCGTTCGAGATCGTCGAGCATTGGCCCCAGGAGAAAGTGGACGAAATGGTTTTGGCGGCCGGTTGGGAGTGGCAGAAGCCCGAAACGGCCAAGGCACTGGCGCGATTGGCCGTCGATGAATCGAGGATCGGCGTATACGAGGACAAGGTCGCCAAGATCCAGAGCAAGACGCGCGGCAGCCTTTGGGACATGCACGGCGTGAAGACGTGCGACATTGTCGAGGAAATCCCGGAGAAGGGGCTGGTCAAATTCGCCAAGCCCATGGGCGTGATCGCCAACGTGGTCCCCTGCACCAACCCCGAATCGACCATCTCCGCCCTGGGCGTGAGCATTCTGAAGACCCGGAACGCGATGATCGTTTCGCCCCACCCGCGGACGCAGGGGAGTTCCTATCTCACCTGCGAGCACGGCCGTAAGGCGCTGCGCAAGATCGGTGCGCCGGAGGATCTGATCCAGTGCATCAAGAACACGAGCCGGGAGAAGACGGCCGAGCTGATGAGCGTTTGCGATTTCGCGATCGCCACCGGCGGCGCCGCGCTCGTGAAGGTGGTCTACGCCGCCGGAAAGCCCTGCCAGACGGTGGGGGCCGGCAACGTGGTGTCCATCGTGGACGAAACGGCCGACCCCAAGGCGGCCGCGGCCAAGATCGTCAAATCGAAAATCGCCAACAATTCCGCCTCCTGCTCGTCGGAAAACGCCGTGGCCATCCACGAATCGATCTACGACGAGATGATCGGGGCCCTCAAGGCCGAAGGGGGCTATTTGTGCGATACCGAGGAACGCGAGAAACTACGCGCGATGATGTGGCCCGACGGGAAGAGCCTCAATCGCGAAGTCGTGGCGAAGCCGGCGATGGTTCTTGCCGAGATGGCCGATCTGGAAGTCCCGGAAAAGACCCGGTTCATCATGGTCTTGGGCGAGAAGCCCGGCCCCGAGGACCGGTTCTCCGGCGAGAAGATCTGCCTGGTGCTCACCGTCTGGAAGTGGACCGATTTCGACGAAATCGTAGACCGGGTGGGTAAGATGCTGAAATTCTCCGGCGAGGGGCACTCTGTGTCGCTCCACAGCGAACGGCGCGAGCGGCAGTTGGAACTGGCCCGGCGGTCCAACGTCGGCCGGGTCAACTGCAACATGCCCCACGCCATGGCCAACAGCGGAAGTTGGTTCAACGGCCAGCCCTTTACCGATTCGCTGGGGTGCGGAACGTGGGCCGGCAACATCACCAGCGACAACATCAACTACCGCCACTTCCTCAACTACACGTGGCTGTCCACGCCGATCGAGGAATACGTTCCCTCGGACGAAGATATCTTCGGAACCTATTTGGAAAAATGGGGGCGTGACTGAACCTATAAAAGCGATTCTGTTCGACTTCGGCCAAACCCTGGTCGACTCCGCCGACGGATTTCGCGCGGCCGAGAAAGAAGCCCAAGTCCGAATCCTGAATGACCTGACCGCGCGCGCCCCCGACGCGATTTCCCACGATGAGTTCCTCGCGGAATACAGGAGATTACGAAAAGAGTATCAGGCCGATTCGCGCTATTCGCGGAAGGCGATTTGGCGGGCGGTGTACGATCGGTTCGCCTGCCCGGCCGAGGCGGGCGTTCTTGAACATTGGGAGAACGCCTACTGGCGACGCGTGACGGAAATGACGGCTCCTTTTCCGGAGACGTCCGACGTTTTGGAGATTCTCGGAAAAAAGTATCGCCTCGGGCTGATTACCAATACCCAAGGACAACCCCGCGCCGGCACTCACCGGCTTGCCGAGTTCCCTGAATTGGAACGCCATTTCGAGGTGATCGTCGTCGCCGGCGAGTCGGAGATCCCCGCGAAGCCCGACCCCGCGCCGTACCGTTTGTGCCTCGCCGAACTCCGCGTCGAAGCCGCCGAGGCCGTCTACGTGGGGGACGACTGGCGCAACGACGTCATGGGGGCCCGCGAGGCGGGTCTTTGCGCAATTTGGCTCAAGCACCTCGCGGTCGGACGCAACTGGCCGAAGGTGGAAACGGACGTGCCGACGATCACCACCCTGTCCCCGCTTTTGGATTTGGAGTCTCTGTTCGTTTAGAGGCTCCTCGTGAGCGATACGGACGAAGACCCGGACACGAGGTACCGCGACTACCGTGAAAACGCCAGCGAACTCAGAGACCCCGTTATCCTCATCCGCCTCGCTCCCGGCGACTTCCCGGGCCGCCGTGTTCAGCGAGGTGGGCAGGCCGCTGGCGATTGAACGCTTCGATCTGCCGGATCGACTCGAGCCGGGTGCGCTCCTGTGCAAGGTGCGCATGAGCACCATCTGCGGCTCCGACCTGCACACGATTTTCGGGCGGAGGCGGGAACCGGCCCCGCTCATTCTGGGCCACGAAATACTCGGCGAGGTCGTCGCGCTGGGCGACGGCGTCGATAAGAGCACGAGCGGCGCGCCGCTGCGCGTGGGCGATCGCGTGACCTGGTCGATCATGGCCTCCTGCGGCGAGTGTTTCTACTGCCGAAAATCGCTTCCGCA
>CAZFQG010000171.1:0-14066 GCA_964520785.1 uncultured Planctomycetaceae bacterium
AAATTCGGGATCGCCCCCGGGAATTCGGGAAGTTAATTCTATACGAGTTCTTAGTGTCTACAAAGGACTAGGTGAAATCATCGTGCGTGCGTTGCCTCGCGTTCCACACCCGCAGAGCACCGACCATTTTTCGGCGCTTTTTCCCAGCGAAATCGCTTCTCATGTCGGTTGTCTTTCGCCGAGATTAACGCCCCGGGCGGTTTACGGGCCGCGAATCGGCCGATTTGCTGCCTTCATAATTCCTTTTTAATGCCGCGGAGCCTGGCCGGAACCGGATTTCCCGGCTATGCTGGTATTTGGGGGGTGGTCCCCGACGGTTTCCGTTGGCTTGAACGTTTTTCGAGAGTTACACCTGAGAGGGGAAGAGCCCACGTTCTTTTCTTCCCAATTCGAGGTCTCCCATGAAGTTGCAGTTCCTCCCCACCGCCGTTTTCTCGTTCCTCTTCTTGTCGGCGGTCGGCATGGTGGCCGCCGAGGCCGAAGCGGATCGTCCGAATGTCGTCCTCGTCATCACCGACGACCAAGGATACGGCGACATCCGCGCCCACGGCAACGCCATGATCGAGACCCCGCAAATGGATCGACTTCATGCGCAAAGCGTGCGGCTGATTGACTTCCACGTCGATCCCACGTGTGCTCCGACCCGCGCGGCGCTGATGACCGGCCGGTACTCCACCCGGGTCGGCGTATGGCATACGGTGATGGGTCGATCACAGCTCCGTAGCGACGAGACGACGATGGCCGACGTGTTCGCCGCCTCCGGATACACGACCGGCATGTTCGGGAAGTGGCACTTGGGAGACAACCACCCTTTCCGCCCTCACGAACGGGGTTTCGGCGAGGCGTTCTATCATGGTGGTGGCGGGGTTTCGCAACAGAGCGACTACTGGAGGAATGATTATTTTGACGACACCTATTTCGCGAATGGAGTCCCGGTCCGGTGCGAGGGGTACTGCACGGACGTCTGGTTCGACAAGGCGATCGATTTCGTCCGCCGCAACCGGGAGAAGCCTTTCTTCTGCTACATCGCGACGAACGCCCCCCACTCGCCGCTGTGGGTGGCGGAGGAATACTGGAAGCCGTACGCCGAGAAGGGCGTTCCCGAGCCGATGGCCCGATTCTACGGGATGATCACGAACATCGATGAGAATCTCGCTCGGCTGAGAGAAGAACTCGATGCGCTCGGACTCGCCGAGAACACGCTCCTCCTGTTCATGACCGATAACGGCACGGCGACCGGCGCGGGGGATGAAACCGCGCGGGGACGCGACGAGGAGGGTCGCCGGCACGGGTTCAACGCCGGCATGAAGGGGAAGAAGGGTTCGCATTACGACGGCGGCCACCGCGTACCGTGCTTTCTCCATTGGCCCAAGGGGGGACTCGACGGCGGCGTCGAAATCGACGAAATCACGGCGCACGTGGACCTCTTGCCGACGCTCATCGATCTGATCGGCCTGAAGCGGCCGGAAGGGATGAATCCCTTCGACGGCATGAGCCTGGTGCCCCTCTTGAAGAAACATCTGGAGGGCCGCCGAGCCGATTGGCCGGACCGGGTGCTTTTCGTCGAGGTCAACCGCCTGAAGCAGCCGCCGAAGTGGCGGCGCAACGCGGTGATGACCGACCGCTGGCGGCTGATCGAGGGGCGGGAATTATACGACGTCCAGATCGACCCGGGGCAGAAGAAGAACGTCATCGCCGATCATCCGGACGTAGCGCGGCGGCTCTACGACGCCTACGAGGCGCGGTGGCCGGGGCTGATCAAAAGAGCCGGCGAGTACACGCGGAGCGTTCTCGGTTCCGCCGCGGAAAACCCGCTGACACTCTACAGCCACGATTGGCACCCCACGTCCGGCCCGATCTCGGCATGGAATCAATCGCAGGTCGAAGAGATGGTCCCGTGGAACGGCTTTTGGGCCGTTCGGGTGGCCCGGCCCGGCGTTTACCGGTTCACGCTCCGCCACCGCCCGGCGTACGCGGCGGTACCTCTTCAAGCGGAAGTGGCGCGGCTGGAGATCGGGAATTCTCCAGAGACGATCGGGGAGATGATCAAGGTCCGGAAGCGGGTTCCCCGAGGAGCGACCGAGGTGTCGTTCGAGGTGGAATTGCCGGAGGGGGATTGCTTCGCGCAAACCTGGTTGGAGGAGGAATCCGGGGAGTGTCGAGGGGCATACTACGTCGAGGTGGAACGCCGCGGGTAGGGTCGCGCGTTCGATTTCACGGTACCTCGTTCCAAGAGACCCCGCCAACAAGGCGGCGCGCACGATACGGCCCGGGCATCGTCCCCTTGCGAAGGACGGCCCGACGGACTATCGGGAGTTCTCGGATACGCGAATCCACCGCCAGGGAGAGCGAAGCGATGCCAGCGTGAAGAGACCGACGGCCGCCAGGCCCGCCGCCTCCGGACGCAGAAGGGCATACCACAAGACGCCGAAGAGGACACCCGCGAAATGCGGGTAAAGGAACCATTTCGTCGCGCGTCGGTCCCGGAGCGCGAAGAGCAGGTAGACGATGCCGATGGCAAGAACCGCCGCGGCCGAATACCGAAGGGCGGGGGAGGCGAAGGAAGCGTCCGGGGGAACCATCGGCGCGAATTGGTCGGTCCCCTCGATAATCCGAAAGCGTCGCACCCGCGGCGCCGTACCGGTTTCGGCGGCGGCGAGTGATTCCCAAACGTCGCGGGGTTCCGAGAGGCTTTCCGATTGGATGCAGATGTCGTTCCAGAGGTCCTCCTTTTTCCAGCGGCGCGCGATCTCATGGATTTCGTCGAGCAGTATCTTTGCTTCCGGCGCAACCGGATCGAGCCGCCGAGCGGCCGCGACGAGTCGACGACTCCACGCCGCAAACCATCGCAAGTCGGATGCGGACGGGGTTCCGACCGCCGCCGCCTCGCGGCGGATCAGATTCGCCAGATCCTGGAGCCGCAGCAGATCGGCTTCCACGCCCGAGAGGGTGGGCGCGGACGGGGGACCCAGTGGAGCAGTGGGATCGGAACGAACCGTCACGATTCCGTCCCTGATCTGCAAATAAGCCGGACGCGGGTAGGCATGCGTCGCGGCGCCGCGAGAATCATCGCGCGGCGGCGTAATCCGAAAGATCAAGCTGATCCGCTGGGGCAGCGAGCGGGACGCCAACGGTATCGCATAGCGCCTTTCGCCCAAAAGAGGTTTGGGCAAAGGCCGCGGGATCGGGTCGACCGGCATTCCGCAAACGAACGCCCGAACCAGCTCGCAGCCCTCGGGGAGTTCGAGCGGGCATTCGGCGTTTCCGGCGGGCTCGATGTCGTAGACGGCCACGCCGTGGATGTCCTTGGCGTCGTGCGCGACGTACACGTCGGCGAAGCGCGCCGTGGCGATCCCTTTGGGAATATCTCGGATTACCAGGACGGCGGCGTAGTCATCCCAGGTCGCCTCAAACGCCTTCGGAGCATCGTCGGTGTCGCCGGGCCACGCGAAATCCGCCGGGAAGGAGCCGGGTCGGAGATAGCGCCGATCCCAATCCAACGCTTGTTCTCCGATGCGCGTCGGCAGAACCACCGTGCGCGACGCCACGCGGGTCTCTCCGACTTCGGCCGGCAGCATTTCGATTCTCGGCAACGCGACGCGCGAAAGAGTCTCGCCCCCCTTCAACTCGAACTCCAACCGTCCCACCCAGTGCCCTTCAATCGCCTCCGCGGGTCGAATGACCAATCGTTTGCCGGCGGATGTCTCTTCCATCGCGTGGGGCTCCGCCGGCATGATACGCCGAACGGCGGTGATTTCTTCGGGAACCAACAACGCGATCTGGTCGAGGAGGCCGTTTCGCGATGTCAATCGGATTTCAGCCAGAACGTGCCAAACCTGGCGTCGAAAAGGGGCCAGAATCAGCGTCGCCTCGACGAAGGGAGCATTCGGCTCGACGGCCAATTCGAGCCTCGGTGCGTCTCCTTCGGCCTGATAGGCGCGAACAAGCCGCGCGTCGACGAGGGATTCCCGCGGAACGATTGATTCCGGAAGCGGGGTACAACCGGATTCCGTCAGCACCCGGACGGAGGCGCCGAAACGCCGCGCCAGCAGCAGACGGGCCTCGCGGACCGAAGCGCCGAGGATGCGGATAATCGGGAAATCCACCTTCGTCGGAGGTCGCGCCGGCATATGCCCCTTCAACGCGAGAATATGCTTACCGGAAACGGCTTCGCCGAGAAAGACGTTAACCGCCGAGGTCGAATCCCGCGACCAGCGGACCGAGCGCTGGACGTCCTCCTGATAGACCGAGACGCTATCGATTCGAACGTCCCGCGGAACATCCATTTGGTAGGCGAGTCGCGGAGATTCGGTATCCAACTCCGCGCGAAACCTCACCACGGCCGAATCGGCCCCGCATTCGCAGACGGTTTCCTGTTTTACCGAGACGGCGTCGTCTCGCGGCGTCGCCTCGACGAACCGCTGGTCGAGCCCGTCCATGCGGTACGCGAAATCGGGAGGACGAGCCGTCTCGCCGCCCCACGCCGCGGCGAAGTCTTCGATCGGTATTGCCTCGGACGAGCCGTCGGACGACATCTCCAGCCGCGGGTCGACCGAAACCGCCAGCCAGGAGCGCGTGACCGGAATGCCGGCCGGAACGAGCCGGGGCACCGCGATCCGCTCCGTCCCTCTGCGCCCCTCCAGGAAAAAACTCTTCTCAAGCGACAGCGGTCGCGACGGCGAGCCGCCGATGGAGACCCGAAATGCCGAAACCGTTTCGCCGCCGTCCTCTCTCGGAGTCCAAACAAAGTCACCTTGACCACCGGGATCCGCCGGCCGCAGCGGAGCGTCGGCGCGGAAGTCGACATATCGGACACCTTCGGGTAGTCCCTGCAGGGAGATTTTGGCGTCCAGCCGAACCGAGTCCGGTCGCAGATGCATCCAAAACAGACACGTCGCGTCCGCGTCGCCGAGTTCGGTCCTTTCACCCGTCGTCGGCCACTTCCAGGTCAGGGTCAGCGAATCGGCGGGGCCAAGAATCGCGTGGGTCTTGCCGGTACGGCGGTCGTGCCGTACCTCGCCGACCGCGCTGGCGACGTCGACTCGAGGCCCGTTGGCCGGCACTGTCAGCGTCGCTTCCGCGGAGAGGACCGGTGGAATTCCGACCACCGCTTTATGAGTCTCCTCGGAAGTGAGCACCTTGGGCCGCAACCACACCTCGACGCGGTGTCGGCCTGGCTCGGAGATGGGAATTCGCATTCCTCCGGGCGAGGTTCGCCACGCCGTCAAACGTCCGTCCACGCGGACGCCGTCCGTACGGATAACCCCCTCCGTCGTCTTGATCGGCAACGTCAGCTCCGCCGCCTGCGCGGTGTTTTTCACTTCATATCGAAACCGCCATTCACGCGGAACAACCTCCTCTTCATCGGCGCTCCACACCAGTTCGCAATCGTAGTTGGCCGAAAGAATGGCCACCGCCGAGGCGGCGGTCGCGGTACCCTCCCGGTGGAGTTCCCGGTATAGAGGTTCCGGGACCAGAACCCGCCCCGGCGGCGCCTTCGCATCATCCGCGACGGGAAACAACACCGGAAAGACCGGCGGTTCCCGGCCGGAGTCCGGCGTGGTACCGGTTCCGTTGACCTGAGCCGAGGCAAGGGTCGGCGGCAACAGGACCGCGATGCAGGCCAGCGCGGTGGCGACATGCCGCGCGGAATGCCGGGATGCGTGGGCCGTCGGCCCCGATTCAAAATCCCCCGGCGGCCGGGTCCGCCGTAAGAGCCTCGAGAAGGCTACCGCCAGGAAACCCAAGAACGCGCCCGAGACGATGTTCAAGAGCACCGGCGAGACCAGCAAGCAGGCGATGACGCACGCCGCCGCGCCGCAAACCCAATAGGCTTTGGTGGAACGGAAGACTCCGATCCCGACTCCGGCGATTCCAAGCAGGACGGCGTATCCGAAGGCTTCGAGCGTAAACCGCCGTACCACCTGAAACGATTCACCGCCGCGGACCGCGACGAACCGGTAAGCGGACCACCCCTGGCGCCCGGACGGGGCCCGCGGCGCCTCGACGCCGGCGTACATCGGGTGCGTGCCGGTCGATCCGTCGCCGGTGTTTGCGTCCGGATCGAACATCGGTTCCGGACCGCTTACTCCTCCGGCGGCGGCGAGCGGTCCGAAGAGAGAGGTAATCCGCTGGACGATTCCAGGCTGGATTTCCGGTTCCGAGACCGGGAAGTAGCCGGGCGCGAATCGGACGATCCAGTCCATCTCGATTACGGGGAAATCGGGCTCGATGCGTGGCATGTCGAGCCGCCGGACGAGACCGAGCGGGGTTTCCCTCCCGGAGAAGACGATTTTGAGATTCAGGTGTTTCTTTCGCGGCGCCAGCGGCACCGTGAGGACCGGCGGCCCGCCCGAGGAGGCCGGTCTGAACGAGATATTCGTTCCGTCGAGTCGGATCTCGCGGACGTCCGTTTTCGATATTTCCTCCGGCAAGGTGACGGTGACGCTCCGCGCGCCGGTGTTTTCCAAGTGGTACCGCGCGGTGTGTATCGTCTTTCCGGAGGAAGCGAACTCCGAATCGATTTCTCCCCTCCATGCCCAGACGGGATGCTCCGGCTTGCCGGACTCGCGAGGCCGGATGACGAGCCCTCCGGAATCCAAATCGGACTGCGCGTATTCGAAGACGGCCCTTGCCGTATCGTACCGATCGGAGGGGACGGCCGCCGGAATGGCCGGATCGAGCGATGACGAAACGACGACGGGACCGTGGCCGTCGTTCGCCAAGACGGTGACGAACGCCTCCGCCTTCTCGGCTTCCGGCAGCCAGGCAAGCGCGATGTCGGCATTCTCGTCGAACGGGGTTCGGCGGGATGCGCGGATTTCGAAGGGAACGCTTCGCGGCGCGAAGAGCGTGATTTCCCACGTTTCTCCCTCGAGCGCGGCGCCGACGGACGCCTTTTCGGCCGCGTCGAGTCTGCGCGCCTCCAATTGGGAATTCCTCCCGTCGGCGAACTCCCAGCGAAGCGGTCCCTCGCGCGGTTGGGAAAACCGGACCCAAAAGCGTTCGACCCGGGTCGCCTCGGGAATGCATTCGATTTCGTAGTTTTCCGCGAGCGCGCCGTCGATGAACCCGGCGGTACACTCGATATGCGCGGAAAACCGGGGAACGCTCTTCCGGAGGGTCACCTGCAGCGATTCCGCCTTCATATCGTCGAGAAACACCAGTGTCCCGGACGAGCGGAGGAAGGAGGAGAACCGTTCGCCGCCGAGTTGGTCGGGGTCCAATCGTGTCAGGAATTCGTCTCCCAGGGTCCGCAACTGAACGCTTCCCTCTCCGCGCAGCGACATAACGCGGCGAACCGACTCGGCGGCGGGATAATGAAGCGGCCGGAGTTCGTCCATGCCGAGTGAGACGTCTCGCGGCGAGTAAAGGCGCCGAGCAAGAACGACGCTCTCGACGGGCCGGTTCGGCGTCAAGGGGCGGGCCAACCGGACCGTGAGCCGTCTTTCTTCGCCGCGCCGCGCGCGTTCCGCGCTCCAATCTTCGATCAATCCAGCGGTATCCGACTGGACGGAGTCGATGATCCACGGCCCCCGCACCGCGGCCTGGATCGAGAAGACGCGGCCCTGCGTCACTTGAAACAGGGTCTTCACGCGCGCCTGGATTTCGCCGGGACCGAATTGAAGCGACACGGCCTCTTCGGCGGTCACGCGCGGCTCCGGAAACTCGGTTTCGACTTCGATCCGCCAGAGGGGCTCCAAGCAAAGAAACTCGAAAAGCTCTCCGCGGTTCGGAGCGGGAATCGCCGAATAGTCCGTTTGAACCGCGCCGGAAGGGACGATTCGCGTCGCGATGAGCGGCGCATCCACGCGGACGCGGACGGCCTCCCGCGGCCGCGCGGCACCGTCCGCCATCCAAACGCGAGGAAGAAACCGTGGAGAGCCCTCGACAAGCCCGGCGATTCCCTCCACGCGGAGGAGGGCGGCGCCCTCTCGAACCGCTTCCGGCACTTCCACGCGCATAAGCAGACCCTCGCCTTCGCTGGATACGAGAGACCAGCGGCATGGCTGCCGATCCAGTTCCACGCGGGTCAGCCGCAAGGTCCCGTCCGTTCGAAGTTCCAAGGAACGGACGTCGTCGGAGGCGAAACGGATGTTCCATTCCGACGAGAGATCGATTCCCTTGGGACCGAGTACGTACGCCAATGATCCCTTGGCGACCTCGGCCGTCGGCCGGCCCACCCCATCCGGAATCAACCGCATTCGGCAGGCTGCGCGGCCTCCCAGTTCGATTCGCCACGTATTTCGGTCTTGGTCTTCGTCCTTTCGTGCGCAGACTCCCGTTCCGGCCGAGAGCCGGTACCTTGGCGGCAGGGAAAGCGTGAGCGTTCCCACAAGGCTTTTCGGAAACCGCAGGTCGAACTCGACGCTCGTGTCCGCCAGCACCGTTCCGCGCGCACTCCAGGAGAACATGACCGTCGTCGACTCGCTCACCGGCAGATACGGACCGCCGTCGCCGGAACTGAGAATACCTTCTTCGGTCGGATCGTCCGGAACGTGTCCCACGTCCACGATGGCGAGCGAAACGTCGGAGAGGGAGATGGTCCCCCCGCCTTCGTTCGCCTCGATTCGCCAACGGCCGCTCCCGCGCAAGACGTTGTTTTCAAAGGTTCCTTCATATCGGGCTGCGGTTATCCGAGCCGCCGACGCCGCTTCCTCGCTCGATGTGGAGACGAGTTTTTCGAATCGTTCCCGGTCCATCGGAACGTAGCGCCACGAATCCTTTGGCCATGCATCCAGTTCTCCCTCCGGCACGAAAACCCGCTGAAAGCGAGATACCTTCGGCAGTTCCTCGGCGGGGCGCGCCCGGGGAGCGGCGATTTCACCGAAAGTGAGGGTCGCCGGCGGTGAAAACGCCGCGGCGGCCAGAATCGTCAGGAAGACCGGTCCACGGAATCTCATAAGGCCGAACCACGCCGCGAGGAAGAGGATTGCGAGACGACCGGCAAGGACGAATCGGCCGCGGCGGCGGCCGCGCTGGGGAACTGGCTTTTCGTGGAATCGCTCCCCAGAATGGAACTCGACGGCTCCAAGACGACCCTCTCGCGCCGTCCGGCGAGCAGATGCCGCAGGAAAGCCGCCACCAGAACCAGGGTGAATCCCACCACCGCCGCCTGCAAGCCCAGTAGCGTCGCCTCCGGGTAAAGCACCGCGGCGGAGGCACCCGCCAGCGCAAGCACCAGAAACGCGCTTGGATGTCTCACACTCGGCACGTAGATGAAGAACAGCCCGCCCACCAGGACCGTTCCGGAGAGGATGAACACGGTCAGGGCCCGCGGCGCGGTAACCAGTTCGCTCGGTTCGGTCCGGCCGACCGTACTGAAGAGATATCGATTGGTCTTGTTCGGCGGCGCGTTTCCGGCGGACGCTCCCACCCAGGCTTCGAGGTCCGGCTGCTTGAGAATCGGCTCGCGGCCCCCAAACACGCCCTGCCATCGCCAGCGGAATTCGTGTACCCACCCGGTCGGCGAGAGAACGACGTCTTCATCCCTCGGCAAAACGAGTTGCCAGTAGGCGGATCGTACCCACGTATCGCCGGCGAAACGCGGAAACTCGAAACGTATCGCGCCCCGGCCGTCGCGCGGTTGGGCGAAGTAGTACTCCACCTCGAGCAGATGAGAACTCCCGAACGCCTCCCCCACTCCGCCGAATCCCGCGGACGATTCCCCGGTGGAAATTTCGGAGGGCAGCATGACGACCAGGCGGTTATTGCGGGTCGTCCGCGAGGGGACCGGCCCGCCATCGAGGAACAGTCGCGCTTCTTCGAGCACGGCTCCGGCGGGGAACACCAGTTCCACCGCCCCCCGATGCGTCGTAAAACGGAAGCAGGCGCGATCCTGGCGAACGGAGTCCGTCAGACGCGTCTGAATCCAGGCCCTGTCGACGATCGTCCTACCCACCGCGCCGTCCTCTTCCCGCGTCATTCGCAGCACCGCTTCAATCGGGGCTCCCGGCGCCCGGAAGACTCCGGTGATCCCCGCGCCGGTCTGGGTATCCGCGCGATCCTCGTTCCACTTCTCGTCGTGGAGCACGACTTGAACGTCGTCGGTCGAGAGAATCCTCAAACGGTTGGACCGGGGAGTCGCGTCGGCGCATACGATCAGTGGAACGGCCCGCTCGATGCTCGATTTCGGCGCGAGAACCTCCGGCAGGGCGTAACGGGCCTCCAACTCGAACTCCCCGAGGCGGGGTTCGGGGAAGAGCAATCGGTATTCGACGAACTCGCCGGGCGACTGTCCCCGCGGGGCCGTGGAGAACTTCAACTCCTCTCCCTCGAGAAAGAAACGCGGCAAGCCGGATTCCACGACCGCTGGCGGGACCTTCAACGCCACGCGATCCAGGGCTTCGTAGGCAACGTCGAACACGAAGGTCTGCCGCACGCGGCATTCGTTCGGTGCGCAAAACATCGCGGTCTCGACCTCTAAATCGATCTCTCGGCGATGCACCCGAAATCCTGCGCAAAAATACTGCGGACCGGACTCCGTTCGGTAGAAAAAACTGGTTTTCCGCCGTTCAGGCAGCCGAATCGGCGCGGGGGATTGCTGCAGGACCAGCCCGGTCGTCCGCTCCGCGTCCGGCGTCACCTCCACGTTGTCCGCCGGAAGCACGAACACCGACGCCGGGGAGGGTGAATTCGCTTTCGGCACCGGAATCCTCGCGATGATCTCGGCGGCATCCACCTCGATCGGGAGGTGCGCGCGAATCGTGATCTCGATGCGTCCATCCGCCGGCTCCACTAAAGGGATGGAGAGCAGCCCTTCCGCGTCGTTTTCGACACCGTCCACGGCCACCAATTCCTCCGGGCCCACGCCGTCGAACTCCCATCCGGCGAGATCCACCTCGAGCGAATGCGCCTTCGTCCCGCGGATCGCATACCGGAGAACCGCTTCCAGACGCACCCGATCCACTTCAACGAACAATCGGTACTCGGGTTCGACGCCGATTCGCGTGTTTCGCAACGTGGCGCGACCCGTCAAGGAACAGGGCCGACTGAAGTACTCGTAAGCGGCGACGACGTCTTCCCTCGCGACCGCCTTCGGAATCTCGTCCATCTGATGGACCCCATGGCTGGGTCCGCGGACGAGATACCGGTTCCCGGCGGTTTCCACCACGATTTGGCCCGATTGCCGTACCGCGTCGACCACGTCGAAGCCGGAAAGCTCGAACCAGGTCGCCCCCCCGGCTTCTCGTTCCCGCGTCTGCTTCGCGGTGAGGCGAACCTTTACCGGACCGACCGTTTCCCGTTCGAGACGGACCTCGAATAAAGGCGTTTCGGAATCCGTCGCGGCGACCGGTTCGCAGGAAATCGTCTGATCAGTCGAGTCCGCCTCCACGAATTCCGAGCCTTTAGGCAAACGAACCTGAAACTTCTGGAACGGCACGCTCAAGCTCTGGAGTGTCAATTCCGACGTCGTGACGGCCATGTTCTCGTCAAGCCGCGTCAGTACCCGCCCTTGACATTCCAGGACGGGAATCCGTTGCGCCGCCGGCAAGCCCCGTTTCCGCCAGGAGACGACGGTAGGACCACGATACCCCGAAAGAGTTATTTCCGTTCCCGCTTCGGTCTGCTGTTGTTTGATAGTCCCGGTTCCGGTCGCCGAGGCGGTAATGTCGGTCTCGGGAACCGTCAGGATACACTCCGAACGGGCCGAGTGAGGAAGATCGAGCATGAAAGAGGCGGCCTCGCCCGACCGATCCAATCCGACCATGCCCTCAATAGGGAACCGGTGCGTCTGGTCCGGTTCGCCCTCGACTTGCCCCACGTAGGACGACTCCTTCTCGCTCCAACGCACGAAGCACTTGGTGGAACCCTCGACGACGGCCGGTTCGACCAAAACGAAATTCCCAAGCCGCAGCGGGATTCGAACCCAGCCGTCCACGTGGGTAACAACGTCAATAGTCGTACTTAACCGGAGATACTCCCCATCAATGAAGCCCTCCGCATGAACCGATGTTATATGGTACCGCGGAGGGGATTGCACCGTCTCCAGACCTTCCTTAATCCGGTAGAGTGCCTCGAAATCCTCTAAGTTGAACCCAACGACCGGCAGTAGATTTCCATCCTCATCCCGTACGTAGTAGATCGGTGGCTTACGCTCCAGCAGCGAGCCCGATGACGTTTTTTCCTCGGGAGCCCGTGCAGTGGCCCCCGCTTCCTGCCCACAAGAGGGGCCTGGGAAGAAAAGCAGGAAGCCGACTGTGAGAGCTAGGATTGAACGCATATCAAACGGATATCAAATTGGCGACCGCACTGCCCGGCGATAATAGGGTAATTTATACCTCTAATTGAGGGGTTCCGCTTGGGACGAGGGGTGCAAAAGACGAGGTGGACAAGCCTAATTCATACTACCCAGGGTCGACGAAAAAGAGAAGCAACAACCTCCCTTGGATTCGGAAAACATGGCGGAATAGGCTAAACGCGATAAGGTCCAGAAGCCTAATACATGGCCAAACGAAAGCAGCTCGCCAGAGGGGTCGCCTCGCGGCGCCTTGACAGCCACGACCATAAAAGGGATTCTGAATAGAAAACATCACTATTCGCCCAGTCTCTCCCCCCAAGGTCTTACGCTCCATGTTTTCGCTTCATCCAAGATGCTTCTTTCTTACGCTTCTTGTCGCCGCGTTGTTCAGCCCGTTTCCACCGACGCTCCGTGCCGAGGATTGGCCCCAGGCGAAATATGACGCCCGGCGAAGCGGCAACGTGGCCGATCGGACAATCGACGGGCCACTGAGATTGGCCGCGGCGGCTCCGCTCGGAGATGCCGTCTTTACCTCCCCGGTGGTAGCCGACGGCAGGGTTTACGTCGTCGACGGTTCCGGGACGGCCTGGTGCCTGGATGGTCAGACTCTGGAAACCCTCTGGAGCGTCCCAACGGCCGGCGGCGCTGGCAATTGCAATAACATTTCCTCGCCGGCGGTCGCCGGCGACTTCCTCCACTTCGGCACGAGCGGCGGCAATTACTACGTTCTAGATCGCGCCTCGGGCCGCATCGTGAAGGAGATCCCTTGCGGTGAACCCATTTTCAGCGCCCCGGTCGTCGGCAACGGCCGGGTCTACTTCGCGACGCTCGGCGGCCGCGTCTTCGCGCTCGATCCGGACGGGGCTCAGCGGTGGATGTGGGATTTCGTCCCCGAGCGGCTCGACTTCCATGCCGACCGGTACAGCGGCGTCGACTGGCTCCGGATTCGTCAAAATGCCGGGTGGAAAGAGCAATTCTGCGTGACCCGGGATATCGCCCTTTTCGGCAAGACGCTCGTCGTGGCGGCGGGGGGGACGATCTGCTGGCTCGACGATGGCGGCGACGAAGTCAAGCCCCGGGGGTTTTTCACCACGGACCAGCGCGAGGCACCGGCGACGTTGGGGTTGAGCGTCGGCGAGGACGGCGAGGTCTATCGCCAGTGGCACCGCCGCGACAACGGCGGACGGGTCGAAGTCCTCACCCTCGCCGAAGACGGTTCGGTTAGCCAGTCCCACGTCCCGGGAACGACCGCCAGCTACGCGGGCTCGGAGTCGCTCAGTTTTTCATCGGTCTCGATGCGAGGCAAGGACGTCTTCCGCTGTCGTCCGGAGGAAGGTTTCGGGCTTTGCCTGCACGCCGCCGATGGAACCACGAAGCCGTTGGCCGGCTATCCGTCTCTCGCGGGCCCCATTCTCCTGGCAAACACCGTCGTTTGTAGCGGTCTTGACGGCGCGGTCTACTTCGCTCCGATCAATCCGGCCGACACGGCGAAGGCGTGGAATTTCCAGACTCCCTTCGGTAAGGCTATTACCGCGCCCGTCGCGGTCTCGAACGGCCGAGTCTATTTCGGGTGCGACGACGGGTATGTGTATGCCCTCTCGAAGGACGGCACCGCCCCCTTGCCCTCGAAAGAGCTTGATGTAGCGAATATCCGAAGTCCTTTGACGGGTCCTCTCACCGGCGCGCAATACGACTGGTTCACGAATTTTGGCAATCTGGCCAACACGAACTCCACGACCCAGCCTTTGCGGCCCCCCTTCCGGATGAAGTGGATTCGCCGGTTCAAAGGGACGGCGAAACACATGTCCGTTTTTGGAGAAGGGCG
>CAZFQG010000172.1:0-13889 GCA_964520785.1 uncultured Planctomycetaceae bacterium
GCCGTCCCCAAAATGGCGGTTGGCAAGAGGGAGGCTCGAGTATTCACCTATGTAGTCAAATGAATTAGCTCACATTGGGGGCATGGTTTCACCGAATCAAGGCGGCTCATCGCGTAGGAGTGGTATAATCTTGCCAGACTCGCCTGTTCGACGGAGGTTCCGCCCCTTCCAGTAAACTCGGCCGGAGGTGACAGTCGAAGAAACGTGAAGAATGTGGCCTCGCTTCTGGAGACTCAGTTCTATGCCGTCGTTAATCCGTTCGTTTTTTCTCGCCGCGGGCATGACCGCCATTCTCTTCGGACTCTGTTCCACGGCGCTCGACAAGGTTACCCTGAACAGACGGACTGAATCGGCCCCCGCGGAGACCCTGTTTCCTTCCGAGCCTACGCTAGGTCCGAGAAAAGTGGTGCTGATCCCTCACTATCTGCCATCCGCCCTTATTGGGGGGGGCATCGTGGTCTGTGTCTACACGTTTACCCTTCCGAAGCGGTTAAAAGAGTAGCTTTCGGGAGGGGCTCCTGATTTGCCGTAGCGGTCGACAAAAAAGCTATACTTGCGCGGTAGCCCCCGATAGGGAAATGCTTACGCGTCTCGTTGGCCGAATCGACCATCCATGTGCGGCATCGCGGGAATCATCGAACGTGCAGGAAAAGCGCCCTCGCGCGAGGAAGCGTTGCGTCTGGGGGTTTGTCTGCGCCGCAGGGGACCGGACGCGATGGGAGCGGTTCAAGCCGGCCGCGCGGCGCTGGCGCACGCGAGACTGAGCGTGATCGACCTGGAGGGGGGAGCGCAGCCGATGGAATCGGCCGACGGCCGGTTCATAGTGACCTTCAACGGGGAGATATTCAATTATCGAGAGTTGCGGACGCGGCTGCGCGCGTTGGGGCATTGTTTCCGGACACGTTCCGATACGGAGGTCCTACTTGCGGCCTATCACCAGTGGGGCCCGAAATGCGTCGACCACTTCAACGGCCAATGGGCACTGGGCATTTGGGACCGCCACGGCGAAACCCTGTTTCTTTCGCGCGACCGGCTGGGAATTCGACCGCTTTACTACACCTTCGCCGAGAACCGGTTTCTGTTCGCCTCGGAGGTGAAGGCGCTGTTCGCGGACCCGGGGGTTACGCGGGAGATTGACCCCGTAGGGCTTGAGCAGGTGTTTACGTTCTGGACGTCGCTGGCTCCGCGCACCGTTTTTGCCGGGATTCGCGAATTGCCGGCGGGGTGCTCGTTGACGCTTCGCGATGGCAGGGTGGCCGTGGAACGTTACTGGCGGGTCGACTATTCGCATCCGGACCGAGCGGCCGGGGTGGAAGAGAACGCCGAGGCGTTGTTGGATCTGTTGCTGGACGCGACGCGACTGCGGCTTCGCGCGGACGTTCCGGTAGGGTTGTATGTCAGCGGGGGGCTGGATTCTTCGATCAACGCGGCCCTCGTCCGGGAGCTGGCGGATGGTCCGCTGGGGGCGTTTTCGATCGAGTTCGAGGATGGAGAATTCGACGAAGGCCCGTTTCAGCACGAATTGGCGGAGTTCTTGGGTCTGGACCGTTCGGTTACGCGGTGCGAGGGGGGGCAAATCGCGGACATCTTCCCAGAGACGGTGCGGCACGCAGAGCGGCCGATTTTGCGGACGGCAGCGGCGCCGATGCAGCTTCTTTCCCGGTTGGCGAGGGAGTCGGGCTTCAAGGTCGTCTTGACGGGGGAAGGGGCCGACGAGATTTTCGGCGGGTACGATGTTTTCAAGGAAGCGAAGGCGCGCGTGTTCTGGTCCGCGAATCGGGCCTCGCCATTACGCCGGAAGGTGTTTTCCCGCCTCTATCCCTATATGCCGCGGATCCAGGCCCAGTCGCCGGAGTATCTGGCCGCGTTCTTCCGCGCCGGCGCGGAGGACGTAGCAAATCCGTATTTTTCGCACCTTCCGCGCTGGGAATTGACGTCGCGGTTGAAGGCTTTTTTTTCCGAGGACCTCAAGTCGCGTCTGGTCGGGGAGGATCCGTACGCCGAACTCCGTGCCGCGTTGCCGGTGGATTTCGCGAAGTGGGACTTTTTCGAGAGGGCCGAGTACCTGGAGACCACCGTGTTGTTGCCGGGTTACATTCTCGGCTCGCAAGGGGACCGGGCAGCGATGGCCAACGGAGTGGAGGGCCGGTATCCGATGCTGGACCATCGGGTCGTCGAGTTCGCGGCGAGGCTTCCCTCGAGGCTGAAGATGCGAGGGCTCAAGGAGAAATGGCTGTTGAAGAAGGCGGTCGGGCGGCTCGTGCCGGAGTCGATTCTGAAACGGCCGAAGCAGCCGTATCGCGCCCCGGACGCGAAGTGCTTCGTGGAGGGTTCGGCTGGAAAGGGGCGTTTGAAGGAATTCGTCGAAGCGTTGCTCCAGCCGCCGGCGATCGAGGAGTGGGGGCTCTTCGACAGCGGGGCCGTGGCCGCTTTGAGCCGGAAGGTCCTAGCCGGTCGGGCCCTTGGCGTGAAGGACAACATGGCGTTCGTCGGGATTCTCTCAACCCAGATTCTGGCCGAAGAGTTTCTGGATTCCCCTCCGCGCCGGGTCGAACGAGAGGAGATGGTAGTCGCACCGGAGACGATTTCCGCTGCCGTTACCGAGATGTTTCTGGAATCCGTGGAGTAAACCGTTATGGAAAAGATCGCGCATTCGGTCAAGAGATTCGTCCGAGAGAACTTTCTATTTGGTAAGGAAATCACGTTCGACGACGATGGCTCGTTCTTGGAGATGGGCATTATCGATTCCACGGGAGTGCTCGAGCTGGTAGCATTCCTGGAGGAGAACTTTTCAATCCGGATCGGCGACGACGAGCTGCTTCCGGAGAATCTGGATTCGGTCAACCGGATTACTCATTTCGTGGAGAGGAAGTGCCATGCGAAAGCCGTTTGAACCGTTTCTCCGCTGGGCCTGTCAGCGCGCCCCGAACAAGCCTATCATTATAGGCGGCGGTCGACGGACGAGCTACGCGGAATTCGAAAGCCGCTCGAACGCGTTCGCCGCCGGTCTCCTTTCTCTCGGCCTGAAAGCGGAGGACCGGACCGCCATTTACACGGGAAACACGGTAGAGACGGCCATCGCGATCGCCGGGGCGGTGAAGGCCGGTTCGGTCTTCGTCCCCATTCATCCCTCGGTCAAGCCGGAGAAACTGGCGAAGTTGCTCTCGCATGTGGAGGCACAGACGCTGGTGCTTCCGCAATCGAAGACGGCGGGTTTCGAGAGCATCAAAGACCGTCTTCGGTCGACGCCCCAGTTGATCATCGTCGGCGAAAACGCCCAGGGGAGTGCGCCGGGAGCCATTAACTTCGAGCGGTTTACGCAAGACGTTCCGCGCGAGATTCCCCGGGCCGTGCGGTCGGCCGATTCCCCGGCCGCGATCTCGTTTACCTCCGGATCGTCGGGGGAACCGAAGGGCGTAACGCTTTCCTATGGAAACCTCACTTTCGCGGCCGAGACGATTGCCACTTATTTGAAGAACACCGAAAGCGACGTCATTCTCGGAGTCCTCCCTTTGTCGTTCACGTACGGGCTGACGCAACTTCTGACCACATTCCATGTCGGAGCTACGCTGGTTCTGGAGACTTCGTTCGCCTATCCGGCCGCGGTGCTTCAACGCATCGAGAAGGAACGCGTCACGGGTTTTGCCGTCGCGCCCACCATGGCGGCCCTGTTGCTGCAGATGGACCTGAGCAAGTTCGACCTTTCGTCGCTACGGTACATTACCAGCGCCGGCGCGGCCCTTCCGGTCCATCTTGTCCACGAACTCCGCTCGCGGTTGCCGCACGTCGCGCTCTACTCGATGTACGGGCAGGCGGAGTGCATCCGGACGAGTTACCTGCCACCGGAGCGGGTTGATTTGATTCCGTCTTCCGTCGGACACGCAATTGAAGGAGTTGACGCAAGCGTGGTCGACGAGAATGGAGAGCCCGTTCCACCGGAGGTCGTCGGGGAATTGATCGTCACCGGCCCGAACGTCATGTTGGGTTATTGGAAGGATCCGGAGGGGACGGACGCCGTTTTGTCGCTCGACCAGGCGTCGGGACACCGTCGTCTGCGGAGCGGAGACCTTTTCCGGACCGACATCGACGGGAATCTGTATTTCGTCAGCCGCAAGGACGATATCATCATCACCCGCGGACAAAAGGTCGCGCCTGCCGAGGTTGAAACGGTTCTTGGAATGCACTCGGACGTCGCGGAATCGCTCGTATACGGCGTGCCGGACGACGTCCTTGGTTCGGCGGTAAAGGCGGTCATCCGGCCGCGTCCGGGGCGCCGACTGACGGAGAACGAGGTCAAGCGTTTTTGTTTCGAGCATCTCGAAGACGAAAAGGTGCCGCAGGTCGTCGTGCTTTGGGAGACACGGTTTCCGCAGACGCCCCGAGGCAAGGTAGACCGGCGGCTGCTGATCGACGAAGTGGAAGCGGCCGAGACGGACCGTCCCATGGACGCCGGCGTACCACGAAACCTCCGCGAGGCGATGCGTCTGGACCCGGCGGCGGAGGTGGAGCGGATCGGATTCCTTCTGCGGAGGCAGGTGTTCGAATATCTTCACCGCAAAGGAGTCGTCGTCGGGCTTTCCGGGGGGGTCGATAGCAGCGTCACGGCGGCGCTGGCCGTCAAGGCGTTGGGAGCGAGCCGGGTGTTTGGTTTGTTCATGCCGGAACGGGAGTCCTCGTCGGAGAGTCTCCGCCTGGGCCGGTTGCTGGCCGAGAGCCTGGGGATCGAGACGGTTGTCGAGGAGATCACGGGGATTCTCGATGGGGCCGGGGCATACCGGCGTCGTGACGAAGCGCTTCGGACGGTCTTCCCCGAGTACGAGGCAGGGATGCCGTTTAAAATCGCCGTATCCAACGTACTGGAGGGGAGCCCCTACCGCGTGTTCCATGCGGAGGTCGAGGTAGAGCCGGGCGAGCGACTCAGACGACGTTTGCCTCTGGACGCATATCAGACGATCGTCGCGTCGGTGAACTTCAAGCAGCGGTCGCGAAAAATGCTCGAATACTTCCACGCGGACCGGCTGCGCTATGCCGTCGCGGGGACGCCGAACCGGCTGGAGTACGACTTGGGCTTCTTCGTGAAGAACGGCGACGGCGCGGCGGACGTCAAGCCCATTTCGCACCTGTACAAGACCCAGGTTTTTCAACTGGCACGACACCTGGAAATTCCCGAGGAGATTCGGGAGCGGACGCCGACGACCGATACGTACTCCTTGGAACAGACGCAGGAGGAATTCTTCTTCTCGCTGCCGTACCATGCCATGGACCTGTGCCTCTGGGCAAAGGATCGCGACGTGCCGTGCGAAGAGACGGCCGCGGTCGTCGGCTTTTCGCCGGAACAGGTCGCGTGGACCTACCGGGACATCGACGCCAAACGGGGCGTGGCGCGCTATCTGCACGAAACGACGCTTTCCATGGACGGGGTTTGATCGCGGAAACGAGGATATCGACCGATGCCTCCCTATGCCACCACCGTCGCTCGCGACGAAACCGATAAAGAAGTCATTCTCGGACTTTGGCGACGGAACCTCGATGCGGTTCCGGAGGGGAAGTACGCGTGGTTGTACGAATCGGGACAGGGCGAGAGTTGGGTCGTCCGCGACGGCGAAGAGATCGTCGGCTCGGTCGGGCTGATGCGGCGCGAGTTCTGGACGCCGCGCGGAATCGTCCGCGGAGCGCAGCCGATCGACTTGAACGTCGAAGCCCGATGCCGGACGGGAGGCGCCGCGATCAGTATGCAACGGTCCGTTAACGGTTTGGCCCTCGAAGGGGACCTCGATCTGCTCTATAGCTTCCCGGGACGAAGTTCCGAGTGCGTACTCCGCCGGGTGGGTTACGAGGCCGTTTGTCCGTTGGATCGCTGGATATTGCCGGTTCGTGGAGAAGCCGTTCTTTCGGGAAAAATCCGTCACCCGGCGGCGCGAATGCTGGCAGGGATGCTGGGAGACGTCTACTTCCGCCTGCGACGCGCCGCGGGCGGGTTGATCGCCGGTTCGCGCGAACAGGGTCCGACGGGCATTTCCGACGTGTTCGATGCGTCGTTCGACCGGCTCTGGGAATCTGCCCGGCCGCGATTCGATCTTCTTGGCCGGCGCGACGCGGCGTATTTGAATTGGCGATTCGCCCAGTGTCCCGAGGCGGCTCACCGGGTTTTCTTCTCCCGGAGCGAGGATGGTTCCCTGTGCGGCTATATCGTGTATTGCGTCGAGGAGGGGACTATCCACATCAACGATTTTCTGGCCGCGGACGGAACCGCCTGGGCACGGCTGCTCGGCGCATTTCTCCATTTCGCGATTGAGCAGGAAGCGTGCGACCGGGTGGTCGCCGTTTTCATCGGCCCCGACTGGATCACTTCCGGCTTTCGCCGGTATGGGTTCCTCCACCGCGAAACCGACTGGCGACTCTACGCCTTCGCGCCGTGCGATTTTCGTCGCATGGACGGACTGAGTGTTTACGATCATCGAGTCTGGTACCTGACTCGCGCGGACTTAGATACGTCTTTCTGACGCACTCCGGCACCGGTCGGACGACGGGAATCCTCCGGTTGGTACGCTTAGACGTCCGCCGACCGGGATTCGTCACTTTCCCAGACTACCGCGTGCGGGAAGGGGATTCTGAAATCGTCCAAACTTTCGCTGGAAAAGAGGGAGCCAGATTCACCCCGGGGTTCACGCACGAAGGGCAACGATTCGAAGATCATCTCGATCGGTCGGTTCCTTTCCGTCTTCCTGAAGTTGGCGATGATTGACGAGAATCCCGTCTTCGCGGCGAATCCGGCGAACTGGCAGACGACCGACTGCTCGATCTTTTTCTGCGCCGCCCGGCACGAGATCACCAGGTCCTTGATTTCAAGGACCGGTTTGCGGGAAAGCTCGAGCGATACGAATCCGACGATTCCCAGATCGCCGACGACGTCGGAACAAGCGAAGGCGAAGCAGCGGATTGAAGGTAACGACAGAAGCCGTTCGTATTCCTTCCGGGTGTAGCGATGCGTAGAGAGATTCAATTGGTTGCTCCGTTGAAGCAGTTCAAAACAGCGGTTTCGGACGTCTTCGCCCGTAACCGGCAAGATCGATATCCTGATGTCGAGGCTTTCCAGATAGCTTTCGAAGTCATCCCCGAATCGTTCTCGAATGGCATCGCGTTTCATGGAAGCGAGATAGGTCTTTCGTCTGCGCCTGCTCATGGTAGTGACGGGAACGTCAAACTCAAAGCGTGAAAGGAGATATCCGATCTCGGCGTCCGAATAGACTCGGACGCAGCCGAGCCGTCGGACATCGCGCCGTTCGTGCTCCGAGTCGTCCACCAAGGCGAACGTATCCAAACCGATGTTCATCGCCGAGGCGATCTGGATCAAGTTTTCGGTCTTGCGGCCCCAGTTGATCGCCGGATAGACGAACCATTCGGCCAGACCTCGCGATTCCAGAACGGCCCACGCGTCGTCATGCGAATTCTTGCTGACGATCGTACTTACGATGCCCCGTTCGTCGAGCGCCTCAATGACGTCGATCGCCCGTTGGTTCACCTCGAGGGCATCGGGACCGTCTTCGGTCAAGACTCCCTTCCAAAGGGTGTTGTCAAGGTCCCATGCGACGCACTTAACCTTTTCGGCCGGACGTGAAGGTCTTGCGGACGGCGCGTATTTGACGAAATCCAACCAGGTGAAGACAAGTCGCGGCTTCTTGTCATTCTGGGGAGAGAGAAAGATGCGGAGGCAGTCGTCGAGGTCGCGCGGGACGTTGAAGAGGCCGTAGGGCAGTTCGAACTGGTTCCAACCGGGAAGGAGTTCAATCGTATCGACGAGCAGAATCGAGTCTTCCCGATCGCACCGCAGACGGAGAGTCACGTTCTCGGATTCGGCCGAATAGACTTCCATCCGGAACACATCCCAATCAATCGGCCCGAAAGGCTTTTTTTTCCGGAAACCGCGGGCGAGCAGATGCCTCAGCGCCCCAAGCGGCTTGAGGGTGGGACTGAGGCAAGAAACCAGGAGAGACGCGCGCAAAGCCAATCGGTTGATCCCGTTCGTGAACCGCGCCTTCCTCCGCGCTTGAGATACCGTGAGGCGGTCGGTGGGTCGAAAAACGGTTTCGATCTTTCCCCACGTCCGGAAACGCAGGTCGACCCCGTATCGGAAGAGCCCCGAGAAGGAGTAGTCCGGTACGAACCCATACGCCGTTCGCTTGCACTTCTTGTCGAGCCGTTGAAGGTAATGGCGACATTGACGGTAGCATTCCGGAGGAGCACATTCAAGGCAGTGTTCCTTCCACCACGTATCCGAGACGCACTCGATACCGTCAATTGAGAACGGTTCGTCGGGACGGCCCGGATCGAGCGAGCGTTCCTCGGCGTGCATTCCGTGAATCCTCCAGGTCAGATCGAACACTCGCCCGGACTCCTTATAACGACGCGTAAGAAATCAGTTCGAGTGACGTTCCACTCAGCGATCTCCAATCCGACTTCAGAAGATCGGTCTCCTTCGCCGAGTAGGGATGGCCGGGATGGCACATCAGCTCGAGAGTGCGTAGCTTCGGAAGATGATTCCGTTTCAGCAATTCCACGAAGGTGCTGAAGGAGGTCAACCCGGCGGTCGTCCGCGTTCGGTAGAAATTCCGCAGACAGAAATGCCACAGCCGCTTCGCCAAAAGGGTCTTTCCGCCAACGGGACGATCTTCGGCGGAGTACAGCGTTCGAGTCGTTCGCACCCGACGGACGCCAAACGCCCTCTGCAACTTCTTCAATTCCATGAAAAGCCAGGGAATCGTGTGCGCGTGATGGTGCGAGTCAAAATGGGAAATACGAACCCCCGCTTCTCGAACGCGGCTGACTTGCGCGGTCCACTCGGCCAGAATCGCCTCCTTAAGCCGGCGGGTCGGTTCGGCCTCGCGAATCCTCCCGGTAAAGACCCCTTTTTCGTCCGTGATACCGGCTGAGCGGAATACGTCGGCGCCGGCAAGCGGCGTAAACTCCGTGAGGTTCAGGTGCACCCCGAACGACGCCGTGGAAAACTCCTTCGCCCTGGAGACGGCCAGCTCGAACGCATTGCCGTTCGCCATGATCGTCGTGGAACTGATGGTTCCCGACGCCAGCAACTCGCAGATTGCTTCGGTTACCTCATTGGACATGCCAAAGTCGTCGGCATTGATGATGATCTTCATTCGCGCGTTCACATGCCCAGTCTTGTTTCGCCGAAGGAGCTACATCGTCGGCCCCTGGATATCTATTGCGCATTGTAGCACGCGAGTGGGGAGCTGTCAAAGGGTGGATTATTACCGATATCAATATCGTTGCGTTCTTGCGGTATTTGGGGAGGTGTTTCGGTACTCGAAACCAGAAGTCGCGAGCTAGCGTTTTCTGCGCGAGAACCCTTCAAGAGGGCCAGACCCATACATCCCTGTCCCCGGCGTTCCACCAGGGACGAAATGGGGGGTTGTGCGCTTTCCCTGTTTCAGATAGGATAAAACTCGAGGCGGTGCCGGGGGGGCCGCGTTTTTTCTTTCGCGGGAGACCACCATGTCCCAAGTGACGCAGACGTCCAAACGGATCATCGCCAACATCGAAACCGTCATCGTTGGAAAACGGCGGCAGATCGTCCTCACCTTGGCCTCTCTCTACTGCGAGGGGCACCTCCTGCTCGAAGACGTCCCCGGCGTCGCCAAGACGATTCTCGCCCGGGCCTTGGCCGGGAGTATCGGATGCCTCTTCAAGAGGGTCCAGTGCACGCCGGACCTGCTCCCTACCGACGTCACCGGCACCTCGGTCTTCAACCAGAAGACGAGCGAATTCGAATTCCGCCCCGGTCCGGTTTTCGCCAATATCGTCCTGGCCGACGAAATCAACCGGGCCACCCCGCGGACCCAGTCTTCCCTGCTGGAGGCGATGGCTGAGTCGAGCGTTTCCATCGACGGGACGACCTACGCCCTCAAACAGCCGTTTTTCGTGGTCGCCACGCAGAACCCGGTCGATCATGAGGGGACATTCGCGCTGCCGGAGGCCCAATTGGACCGCTTCTTCATGAAGTTCGGGCTGGGTTACCCCAACATGGAGGAGGAAATCCGGATGCTTGCCCTCCTCCGGGATGAGCACCCGATCGCGCGCCTGAACCCGGTGGCGACAGGGGAGGAGATTCTCGCCTGCCGCAAGGCGGTCCGCGAGGTCCGCGTGGGAGAGAAGATCGTCCACTACATCACCACGCTCGTCCACCGCACGCGGGAACATGAGGAACTCGCGCTGGGGGGCAGCCCCAGGGCGTCGATCGCCCTGTACCGTGCGTCGCAGGCACTGGCCGCCATTCAGGGCCGCGATTATGTCCTCCCGGACGACGTCCAGCAGGTGGCGCAGCCGACGCTGGCGCACCGAATGATCGTCCGCCCCGAGTGCCGGCTTCGCAAGGTGACCGCGGAGGGAGTCGTCAAGGAGATCATCGAAAACACCCCGGTTCCCACTCACCACGATGCGGCCGAATAACCGCCCCGGTTCGTGCCATGAAGTTCTACGTCTACGCCGCCGCCGCTTTCCTTGCCGCCTTCGCCCTGGGGGCGGGCTACGCGGTCTACGTCGCCTATGCCGCCTTCGGCGCGATTCTCGCGTGCCGGTATCTGGCGAACCGGTGGTCGCGGAGCCTTTCGGCCGTCCGCACGTGCCGCAAGTTCACGGCGGAGGTGGAGGACACGATCCCGATCGCCCTCGTCATTCGGAATGCCGGTACGATGCCGATCGTTTGGACCCTCGTTGAAGACATCCTCCCGCCGGGTGCCTTCCGCAAACACGACGGCCGCATGACCGTGACCGGAACGACCCTTCGCGCGATGTCGCTCCGCGCCGGTGAGCGCAAGACGCTTTCCTATCAAGTCCAGTTTCACCGCCGCGGCTATTACCGGATCGGACCGTTGCTCCAAGAGACGGGCGACCTTCTGGGGTTTTACCGCAAGTGCCGGGTCGTGACGGAGCCGCATTATATTCTCGTCTATCCCAAGGTGCTCACGATCGATGGTTGGGAGGTCGCCTCGCCGCGGCCGGTCGGCGAAGTCCGTCTGGGATGCCGCCTCTTCGAGGACCCGACGCGGATCGCCGGCGTCCGCCTCTACGAACGGGGCGACCCGCTGAACCACATCCACTGGAAGGCGACCGCGAGGACCGGAACCCTCCACACCCGGTTGCACGACCCGTCCAGCGTGGCGGGGGCGACGATTCTACTCGATTTCGGCAAGAGTTCTTACAGTCCCAAATCGGAACCGTACCGGAGCGAATTGGCGATCACGGCGGCCGCGTCCGTCGCGCACGCGATGTACGAAATGGGCCACCAGGTCGGTCTGCTCACCAACGGCGTCGACGCGGCCAGCGGAGTCGCCGCCGCGGACCAGCCTGGCACCGGCGAATACGGCTCCCGCGACGCGGCCAGGACCGGAGCCGAGTCGGCCGACGCGGAGGCGATCGTCCGGCCTCTGGTCGTGCCCGCCGACAAGGGGGCGGGGCAATTCATGCGGATTTGGGAGTTGCTGGCACGGGTGGAATTGTCGGAGGGGATCGGCCTGGCCGAGACGGTGATCCACTACGCCGGGAATGTGGCCAGAGACGCGACGGTGTTCGCGATTCTGGCCGAAGTCACGCCGGAAATCGCCGTCGCCTTGGGGGCGCTCCGCCGCCGGGGAATGGCCGTTTCGGCCGTGATCAATACCTACTACGACGAGGACTTCGAGGAATCCGCGAAGTGGCTGCTGGCCGAACATATCGAGGTCCGCCACTTGCGCGACGAGGAAAGTGTCGTGTCGCTGTGCAAAGACGTGGCGCTGAGCCACGTGTAGGAGTGAACCCATTCATGGCCCGACCACCGGACAAAACCGTCATCGACTATCTGATCATCGCCGTGTGCCCCGTGCTGATCGGCTTGATGGTGGGGAGCCTGGCGTTTTTCGTGCTCGAGTGTACCTACGACGGCCGGCACGACGCGCGAATCCGCTGGATCGTGGCCCTGTTCGTGGTGGCCGTCGTCGGGATCGGGCGGATTTCCATCGAAATGGACAAGGGGAAGGCCGGGGCCTATGGAATTGCGCTGGCTTCGGTGACGTTTCTGGCCGTCATGCGGTTCTCACCGGTCACGTTTCCGGTGATGTGCCTGATCGTGGGGCTCACCTGGTGGGCTTCGCACAAGCTGACGTGGAACTGCACGTTCATCGACGAGGACGAGGAAGACGTCGGCCGGGGCCTCCTCGAGCCGGAAGAGGACGACAACAAACGCCGCCGCGGCTGGTCGTTCCTGGGTTCTCTCTTCATCGAACCGGAAGAACGCCGCCACCCGCCGGGGGCGTGGATTGTCTACTTCGCGCTGGTGGCGATTCCACTCTTCACGCTGGGACAGTGGATGATTCCGGCGTCGGAACCGGATGCAAGGCGGAACGCCGCGCAGTACGTGGGATTGTATCTCTTAAGCGCCCTCCTTCTGCTGGCGGCGACAAGCCTATTGGGACTGCGGCGCTATTTGCGGCGACGTGGGGCGGAAATGCCCAACGACATGGCCGCCGCCTGGCTCGTAACGGCAGGGGTTCTGGTTCTCCTGTGCGCCTGGCTGGCCGGGTTTCTACCACGGCCCGGTACCGGCCAGGAATCGCAGATGCTCGCGTCGCTTCGCCGCTTCATCAATAGCGGCCAGCCGTCGAACTCGGCCTCGTACGTCGCCCCGGGGAACGACGCGGCGGAGGAAAACCCCGAGGACTATGCGGGCTCCGGCCGGAAGGAGGAACCGGGCCCCGGGGGCGAACCGCAAGAAGAAACCGCACCCGAAGGGGGCAAACCGCAAGGAGAAGGAGGTGCTGCCGGCGAGGGCTCGGCTTCCGGCGGTGCGGAAGGGAAAGGGAAAGGGGAAGAGAAGACACCGCAAAACACGGACGGCTCCGGCAAGGAGGCCGGCGGGCAGTCCGGCGAAGGTGCATCCGGCGGAGAGAATTCGGGGGGAGCCGATTCCCGAGGTTCGCAGTCAGAAGGGGCGCAGTCGGGTGGGTCCAAATCGAAAGCGTCCAAATCGGAGGAATCTCGCCGCGCACAGCGGTCCGAATCGGGGGAGGGGCAGGAGTCGCGCCAGAACGAGGAGAAGGACGATTCCGAGGATGAAGCGAAGGGGGGAATCAGGGGACTCGAGCCGCCGAGTTCGCCTCCTACTCCGCGACCCGGCGTCCCGCCGTTTTCGCTGACGCAGTTGTCCGGCGGGTTGACGACGCTCCTCCGCTGGGTTGCGTTTCTCGCCCTGCTTTGCCTCGTCGCCTACTGGGCGTATCGCCACCGCGACGAGTTGATCCAGGCGATCCGCGAAATCATCGAATCGCTCAGGGCGTTCTGGCAGGGGCTCTTCGGAACCGGACGGAAGAAAGAGGAGGCGGTTAAGGAGGCCGCGGCTTTGGCCGTCGCCGCGCCGAGAAAGCGGTTTGGCGACTTGACCGATCCGTTTAGAAGCGGGCTTTCGGGCCGGATGGACTCGCGGCGGCTCGTTGAGTACACGTTCGAGGCGGTGGAAACGTGGGCGGCCGACCTGGGAATGGACCGCCGCGAAGAGGAAACGCCCCGCCAATTCCTCGGCCGGCTCCGCGATAGCGACGCCCTTCCTGCGGACGCCCTGAACCTGCTCAACGAGGCATATTCGCGATTGACATATGACGCGTTTGGTAAATTCTCCTCAGACGGGGGTCGGTTCGAAATGCGACTGCAAACCCTTTGGATGGCGATGTCACGGGCGACCGGTTCATCCCCCGTCCCACAATGATTCCGCGAACTCGCGCCGATCCATTCAGACGACGCCTTTCAGTCGGCCGCGAAGATCGGCTCTTCGCCCCGCAACTCATTCAGCGCGTTCCTCGCGGCGCGTTGTTCAGCTTCTTTCTTGCTGCATTTACCGGAAAACT
>CAZFQG010000173.1:0-13768 GCA_964520785.1 uncultured Planctomycetaceae bacterium
GAAAACCCTCCTGCTCGACAACGATCTGACCACCACGACCTGCCGCGTTCAGAAGGAGGCATTCGGATTGCTCCGCGAAATCGCGGCGAAACGGCACGTGTGGCTCGACTTCATGCGCGCGACGGACCGGGTTGAACGGGAGCAATTCCTGACGACGGTGGAGGAACTCGGCCGGATGCGAAGGGAGTTTCGACTCGTCAAGACGCGGACGCGGACGAAACAGGAGTTGCTCCGGAAATGCGGTTATCATTTGGGGAAACTCAAGGATTCGCCCGACCCCCGGCACGATTGGCAGGTGATCATCGAATCGGTAACGGAGTTGGTAACCCGTCATCACGTTCCCGAGTCCTCGCTGGAATTCCGCGAGCTTCTCGAGGCGCACGCCCAGGCTCTCGACGCGATCCCGGAAGAAATGGAGACGTCTCCCGAATTCGGACGGGTCGTTCAGAACATCGAACTCCATCTCGAACAGCGGGCCGCGGAATCCGAAGCGACGCGGGACGTCGCGATCTGCGAGTCCGCGCCTTTGACGCCGGCGATTCGCGCGGTCCGGACGCGGTTTCGGGACTCGCGCGTGGTCTTCGTCGGCGGAACTCCGGCGGCGCACGTCCAACATCGTATTCAGGAAGCGTTTCACGTCGACCTCGCGTGGCCCGAAGCACGCCACAGCGACTCGCTCGACCGGCACTTTCGAGGATACCTGGAAGACGAACGAACGCGGCTGTTTCTCGTCTACATTCCCTGGTGCAGCCACGCACACTCGCGAGAACTGGGGCAAATGGTCAAACAGACGGGCAAGGACTTCGTTCGCCTGAAAAGCGGCACCAACCCGGCCAGTATCGCGTTGGCCGTTTGTGAACAACTCGGATTGGAGACGGACCAGTAACGGTCTTGGTGGGCGATCCGGCGGCCATCGCCTTTTCCCCTCGTTTCCAATCTACAGCAAACCGTACTTCCGCAACTTCGCGTGAAGCGTCGGCCGGGCCAACCCGAGCAGCTTCGCGGCGCTGGTTTGGTTTCCGCCGGTACGGCGGAGGGCTTCGGCAAGCAGCAGCTTCTCGGCCGTTTCCAGGAGCCGTTCGCATGCGCGGTCGCCGGCGTACTTGTTCAGATAGAACCGTACCGTGTCGTTCAGCGGATCATCGTCCTCCCCCATCCGCTCGCCGGACGGCCGCCCCCTCTCCAGTTCCAGCACCATCGGAAGATCGGCGGCCTGAATCGGTCGACCGCGGCTGTAGATCACGGCTCTTTCGATACAGTGCTCCAGCTCTCGGACGTTGCCGGGCCAGGAGTAGTCCCGAAGCGCGTCCAGAGCCGCGGCGGAAATGGGAGGCCTTTCGATCCGCAGCTCCCTCGCGTAACGGTCCAGGAAATAGTCGATCAGGTCCGGAATATCCTCTCGGCGATGGCAAAGCGGCGGAACGTGAATCGTCACCACGTTCAAGCGGTGATAGAGATCCTCGCGAAAGTTCCCCTCGGCGATGGCGATTTCCAGATCGCGGTTCGTCGCCGTGAGAATGCGGACGTCGACGCGCCGCGTTTCGTTTCCGCCGAGTCGCTCGAATTCCTTCTGCTGAAGGACTCGCAGAATCTTTCCTTGGATTCCCAGGGGCATGTCGCCGATTTCATCCAAGAAGACGGTGCCTCCGTCCGCCTGCTCGAACCTGCCGATCCTCTGACTCGTCGCGCCGGTAAAAGCACCCTTCTCGTGTCCGAACAACTCGCTTTCCAAAAGCGCCTCGGGAATGGCGGCGCAGTTAATGACCGAAAGGGGCATGTCGCTTCTGAGGCTATGCTGGTAGATGGCCCTCGCGACCAGTTCCTTACCGCTCCCGGACTCCCCTCGGATCAGCACGGTCGCGTCGGTCTGGGCCACCCTACCGATCGCCTTGAATACGGTCTGCATTGCGTTCCCGCGGCCGACGATGGCGTCGGCCGCGACGGGGCGGTTCGGCCGGCCCAGGGCCACGTACTCCCTCATGATGCGAGCCCCTTCCACCGCCTTCTCCACCGTCTGAAGCAGCCTTTCCGGCTCGACGGGCTTCACTTGATAATCGAAGGCCCCGAGTTTGGTCGCCTCAATCGCCGTCTCCGTGGTCCCCCGGTCCGTCATGACGATTACCGGTAACTTCGGATGCGAAAGGCGAATTCGCCGCAAGGCCTTCAACCCGCCCTGACCGGCGGAAGAAACCTCCAAAATCACGGCGTCGACCGACTCGTTGTCCAAGTGAGCGAATGCTTTCGTTGGGTTGGAGCATGCGACGACCTCGTATCCCTCCGAACGGAGCATCCGCTCGAACGCGGTTCGCTCGCGCCGCTCGTCGTCCACCACCAGAATTCGGCTCACCGGCTTCCTCCTTACGATAAGGGATACTCTTGCCCGATTTCGGCCCGCCCCGGCGAAGCCGCCTCGTCGGCGTACTCGGCCCGCCACCCCTTTGGCGCGAGGCCCCCCGCGGCGCGTCCGAGACTCCCCCTCGTCGTTAGACGAACTGCATGCTCAGCTCTTCGATCTCCTCGGCCAGGCGTTCGTATTTATCGGAGTGGAAGGGCGTATAGTTGAGGTTCTTCATCAAGCCGGTCAAACGGGTGAAGCAATCGCGTGCTTGTTCCTTGTCGGAGAAACGATACTCGCGGTCCACGAGCCGCTTGACCATTAAAAAACCTTCCTTCTGGCGCTCGACCGACGTCGACACGTCGACCGGATCGAAAGCGTCCTGCTGCAAGTAGACCATGTCGAGAAAGACGGACTTCTGGTACACCACGAAGTCCTCCAGCGTAATTCCCTCTTCGCCGGTGACCTGCATCATCTGGAATACGCTGTCGCCGTTTTGGAGCAACTCAACCATCTCCTTGACCATGCCGTTCCACCCCGGCTGAACGCGATTGTCGAAGTAAGGGGCGAGTTGATCCAGGTAACGCGACCACGACGTGAGCGGGTCGACGGCCGGATAGAACCGCTTGTACGCCCGGTTGTACGAGAGACCCAAAAAGGCCTTCACCGTGCCGAGGGTCGACTGCGTGACCGGCTCCTCGAAGTTTCCGCCGGCCGGCGAGACCGTGCCGATCATCGTGAGCGTTCCGACGGATTCGTCGCGGGTCTTGATCATTCCGGCACGCTCGTACACGCTCTTGATCGCCGAGTCCAGATAGGCGGGGAACGCCTCTTCGCCGGGGATTTCCTCCAAACGGCCGGACGTCTCGCGCATCGCCTGCGCCCAGCGCGAGGTCGAATCGGCCAGAAGCAGGACTTGCAGCCCCATCTGGCGGTAGTATTCGCCCAGGGTGATTCCGGTATAGATCGACGCCTCGCGCGCGGGAACCGGCATGGAGGACGTATTGCAGATGATGATCGTCCGGTCCATCAAGGGCCCTTCGCCGCGAGGGTCCTGCATCTCCGGAAACTCCGTCAACGTTTCCACGACCTCGCCCGCCCGCTCGCCGCAGGCGACGACGATGACGATATCGGCCGTCGAGTAACGCGCGATGAGTCCCTGGAGCACCGTCTTGCCGGCGCCGAACGGCCCCGGAATACAAGCGGTACCTCCCATGGCGATGGGGAAGAATGTATCGATCAGCCGTGTGCTGGTGATGAGCGGCTCCGACGGATACTCGCGTTCGACGAGGCGATTCGCGAGCATCGCGGCGGGAACCGGCCTGCGGACCGGCCACGATTGCGTCATCGTAAGCGTCCGCTCGCGCCCCAGGCGATCGCGAATCTTGGCCACCGGTTCGATGACGGTACAATTGCCCCCGTGAATCCAGGTCAACTCCACTTCCCCCGGCTCGGCGAAGGGGATCATGATCTTGTGGGTGAAGTGACGCTCCTTGACGGTCCCGATCGTGTCCCCGGCACGGAGCTTATCGCCGACGCTCCGCGTCGGGTTGAAGGCCCACTTCGCTTTTGCATCCAGAGCCGGGACGTACCGTCCCCGCTTCAAGAAGAAGCCGTCCTTCTCCGCGAGAACCTCAAGCGGGTTTTGAAGCCCGTCGTAAATGTTGCCCAACAGTCCGGGACCCAGGTCGACCGAGAGCATCTGCGCCGTAAACTCGACGCGGTCACCGACCTGGACGCCGTCCGTCTCCTCGAAGACCTGTAAGTCGGCCGTGCGTCCCTGAATCCGCAGAACCTCTCCCTTGAGTTTCTGGTCTCCCGTACAGACGTACGCGACTTCGTTCTTGACGATCGACCCCTCCTCGGCGTTGACCGTGACGACGTTTCCATTGACGCCGATGACTAGGCCTTCATTCGTATAGGCTGGAGTATTCACTCAACGTCTCCTCAATAAGCTGTTCAAAGCGTTGTCGGCCCGTTTCGACGTCCCGGCGGGTCCAACGGTGGATGATTTCCCAGCGGGCAAAATACAACAGCACGACCTCGAACGAGAAATAATAGCGTTCGGCCAGTCTGCGCCAGTGGTCCCAGGTCGCCCTAAGCAGAATCCGCTCCACGGCCACGGTTTCCGTCGTGCCCAGAAGTCGGTCCACCTCGCCGATCCAGGAGTGTTCCCACCGGATTTTGAATTCGGGGTGATCCCAACTTCGGCGGATCCGTTCGCCCCATGTTCCGATCCGCGGCGGTGGACCCAAACCGCGTCGCCGGCGGCGGAGTCCGCTCATGATCGTGCGGATATCCATCCGGTACGCGACGATGTGCCTGGCCATCGCGTTTCCGGTCGATGCCATGATCTCGTTGAAGTGCTCGACCATCGCTTCGTCCGTCTTGTCCGGCGGTTGCCGGTCCCAGACGAGGAAGTCGCGCAGTTGCTCGATCACCTCGGCATCTTTGGGACGAAGCATCTTCAAACGCTCCTGAAGCCGCTCGAACGTGATCGGCACGCGTTCCACCTCGAACGAAGTGGGCATCGCCGGCAGGCTGGCCACGAGCGTATAGTAGTCTGTACCGCGGACCATTTCTAGCTCTCTTACTTGGAAGTGCCTTCCATCAGAGTCCGGAAGCGCGGCAACAAGTGCCGAAGCAAGAACCCGGTGATCGCGTCCTCGTGCAAATCGATCTCGACGTCCTCCCCGACGACCTTCACGCTCAACCCGGGCGTGCCGTCCGGATCGGCCGCGAAAGAAACCCCCTCGCGGAGCATGTCGCTGGTGAAACCTCGCACGAAATAGCCGCACGTTCCCGGCTTGTCCTCGGAGACCTCTTTGGAAATCTCGTCGCACGAGAGCATCGTTTCCGGCACGAGCACTTCCAGTCGCCGGTCGGCGTCCCTCGGCGTCGCGCGGCCGGCGATCTCGGTGATGAGCTTTCGCAAAAAGTCCTCGTCGCGGAGGCTGTGTGCGACCAACCGGCGAACCTCGCCGGAGAAGTAGTCCGTCAACTCCTCCTTCAGCGCAAGCACCGCGTCACGGCGGGCCAGACGCAGCGCGTCTTCCCCGGACGCCTTGAGATTCTCCACATCCCGGCGGGCCTGCTCCAGCAGTCCATCGGACTGAGTCCGGGCCTCTTCGATCATTTCCGCGGCACGTCGGCGCGCTTCGGCGACGATTTGTTCCGCCTGGGCCTCGCCTTCCTCGACGCCCTTGCCTCGGAGTTCATCGATCAGTTCCTGAACGCCGGAGGATCGTTCCTTTTCAGTCATGGCGAATTTTTCCTGTATGGGTTTGCTTCAAAGACCGTCCACCGCCGCGTCACTTAGGGAGTCGCGCCGGGAATGCCGCCGCTGACGACCAGGGCGAACACGAAGACGAACACGGCGAATCCTTCGACGATCGCCGCCGGAGCGACCGAAAGGCCGAAGACCTCCGTCTTGCTCTTGCTGACGTTGATCGCCGAGGCGCAGCAAACGCCCTGCATCACCGCGCTAAGCAAGAGGGCGACGCCCGAGAGGATGCCGATCGCGAACAAGCCCGGCGTCGTCTCCATGGTGACTTCGCGCCCGTTCAGGGTGAACATGACGACGATCCCGTAAATCGTCTGAGAAGACGGGAGCGCCGAAACGCCGACGTACCGGCCGTAGCCGCTCTCGACTTCCAGCATCGCGCCGCAGGCCGCCTGGCCCGCCTTCGCGCATCCAAAAATACTGCCGATCGCGCCCAATGCCATTGGGGCAAAAACTCCGGCCCAACCCAAGGCAAGGATGAGGGGTTCCATCAATGACTCGCTTTCTTGCAAAAGGTCTCGAAAGGATAACCTTCTTCGGGAAGGCTCCAATTAAAAAATTCGATACAGTTCAAACGCAATCCATGAACCACGCCGCCGATGATGGCCAGCGTGAAATTCAATCCGTGGCCGACGATGAGAATGAGAATCGCGGCGAGAATGCCGATTCCCGGCGATTTGGCGACGCCGCCGGCGATGCCGTTGAACGTCACCGCCAACTGGGCGCTGGCCAGTCCCAGGGCGAAAAGACGCAAGTAACTCAAAACGTCGCCGAACGCCTTCGAGATATTGGTGAGGCTGAGCAACCCGTCGACGAACCGCAACACGAGATCCTTCGCACCCAGACTCAACGGCCGCGCACTACTGAAGAGCAGCACCGCCGACGCCCCCGCGATCAGCAAAACGAGGTCGACCGGCCAATCGCATTTCAAGGAGTCGTCCCCGACGACCTTCATTCCGGCGAGCAGGCCTCCGACCACCATGGCCGCCCACCCCAACGAGGCCACCGCCGTCAGCGACCGCCGCAGACGCCACGCCGTCACGATATTCGCCAGCGCAATGTGGATCACGCCGACGATGATCGACAGCCGCATCATCCCCCCCTGGTCCTGCATGTTCAGCACCTGCAACTTCCCCAGGAGCGAATCCTCCGGAGGGCTCACCCCGAAGTAACTTCCCACCAAGATGCCGTATACGACCGAAGCCAGGACGATGGCGGAAAACAGATTCCGCATCCGGATCGCTTCCCGCGTCGTACTGAGCTTTTTCCAGGTCAAGCCAAGGACGCCCGCCAGGAGCAGCGCGTATCCCGCGTCCGCGAAAATCATCGCGAAGAAAATGGCGAACGAGATGAAAACGATGATCGACGGATCCCACATGTTGTACGCCGGCGTCATGTAGAACGTCACCGTTGCCTCCCCTCCGGCGAACAACTCGGGGTTGTCCAAGAGCGTCGGGGGGGCGTCGTCAGGTCCTGGGTTTTCAGTCAGAATCGCCAGATTCCGCTGGTGCGCGAACCGTTCCACGTCTTCGACCGCCTTCGCCGGGACCCAGCCCTGAAGCGCGAAGACGCGAGAGACGTCCAAGGTCTGCAACGAGGCGTGATCCAATGCCGCCTTGTCGTCCGCCCTCGCCAATTCCAGGGCGATCCTCTGGCACCAACGGGTCAACTCGACCCTCCGCCAATGCAGCCGTTCGAGTTCCAGGTCGATCTCGGCCAGGCGCCGCGTCAACTCCGAGAGAGGCCGGGAATCGAGTTTCACCCTCGATCCCGGCACGCCTTCCGGCTCCTGAGGCCCTATGACCACGACGTAGTCGTACCGTTCGTCGCGCGCTACGACCTTCCAGACCAGGTCCGGGTTATCGAGCTTGTCGATCCGGTAGTGCGGCACGACGTAAAACCAGAACCGCAACTGGAGGTGTTCGCTTTCCGGCGGGAGTCGGAATTCGCCCCACGGCCTCGTTATTTCGATGGTCTTGACGAGCGCATCCCGCTCGTCGGATAGCTCTTGTTCCCTCTGACGCACTTCGAGCGTCTCGGTCTGGACCGCGGTGAAGTCGAAAGGCTCGGCGTCGCCGGCCGGCTTGCGCTGGACGCGACACGCGAGGAGATATTGGAACGCCTCGTGCGCCTCGACGGAATACCCCCGTCCCGGCCGGCCGTCACCGGTCCCCGGTGTCAGGTTGACCAAATGCGTACAACCGAGGCGCTGCAGGTCTTCGAGGACCGCCTGTTTCTTGTCCGTAATCCCGAAAAAGGATACTTTTTTCAGCGGGACGATCGCCATCAGGTTTGCTCCGCCGCATGTGCGCTACGTTGTCGTTTCGCCTTCACCAGCTTCGAGCGGACCACTCCCGCGCGTTCCGCGTCGGCGAGGAATATCTGAATACGGTGAATGTTCTCCCTCGCGTTGGGAATAAGCACCTTCTCGAACAGATTCACGCGCTGCGTGATCTTCCGCACGGCCTCGTCCAGAAGCGATACGCGGTGCGCATCGACCTGTTCCTGAATTCGCAGGCGGCCGACCTCTTGAAGATAGTCCACGAGCGCATCCACCCAGAAGGGCTTCGCCAACGTCGAATACTCTTCCACTGCGAATTCAACCTGCTCCAGCACCGGGAGGCGCACGCCGACGATGTTCTCCTCGCCGGTGGAGACGTTCTTCACGCGAACGTAGTCGGGCATTTCCATGGCGGTCCCGCCGAGGAGCCCGAGTAGCCCCTCGATCGACTCGATCGTCTCCTCGATCGCGAGGCGGGTCGACACCAGAACACCCTGCGCGCGTTTCGACTCGACCATCAACTGCTGGCGTTTCAAGTCAAGCGACGGCAAAAAACGCTCGAACGTCTTCAACTTGTCGCGTTGAGACTTCAGCGAACTCTTGTTGAGCGCGAGTTTTTCCATGGCAGGCTCTCGTGCGATCCGCTTTAGTTGGCCGACGCGACCGCTTCGGTCGTCTTCGGATAATACTTATCGATAAGCGACTGCTTCATCAGCAACTCTTGCGGTTCGAAGCACTCCGCCAACGTCTTCCAGCAAAGATCCAGTGCGTCATTCAGGTCGATCGAGACCTCCAGGTTCATGAACCGCTCGTAGAAAAGCTTTCCGAATTTGATCGCCTTGTGGTCGAAGGGAGACAACTCGAACGCCATCGACTGCTTCTGCTGGGCCTCCTTCGCCGCCGAATAGAAGCGGATCATCGTGTTCATGATCTGCGAGTGGTCCTCGCGCGTGACCTTCCCGATCACCTGCTGCTTCAGACGCGAGAGCGATCCGAACGGGTCGATCGTGCCGTTGTGCAGATAGAGCTGGCCTTCGGTTATATAGCCGGTGTTGTCCGGAACCGGATGCGTGACGTCGTCGCCGGGCATCGTCGTTACCGCGAAAATCGTCACTGAACCGGCCCCCTTGTAGTCGCACGCCCTTTCGTAGCGCTGGGCCAACTGGGAATACAAATCGCCAACGTAGCCGCGGTTCGCCGGAACCCGCTCCAGCGTGATTCCGATTTCCTTCAGCGCGTCCGCGTAGGCCGTCATGTCGGTCAGAAGGACCAGAACCCGTTTCCCCTCCTCCACGGCCATCCGCTCCGCCACCTTCAGCGCCATGTCCGGAACCAGAATCCGCTCCACCAGAGGGTCCGACGCCTGGTTGACGAACATCACGACGCGGGAGAAAACTCCCTCCGACTCGAACCTGGACCGGAACTGGTGATAGTCATCGAAAATCAGTCCCATGCCGCCGAAGACGATGACGTCGGCGTCCGCCTGAATACCGATCCTCGCCAGCAACTGGTTGTACGGCTCGCCGGCAATCGAAAAAATGGGCAGCTTCTGACTCTCGACCAGGCAGTTGAACAGGTCAATCATCGGAATCCGCGTGTGAATCATGTTTTGCGGCAATACGCGCATCGTCGGGTTCACCGAAGGTCCGCCGATATTGATGTGCGGATCGCCGGAGAGAGTCGGTCCGCTGTCCATCGGCTCGCCCGACCCGCGGAACACGCGCCCCAGAATGTTGGGGGAATACGTCACCTGCATCGGGTGACCGAAGAGCCGCACCCGCGAGTCCGTGGAAATCCCTCGTCCGCCGGCGAAGACTTGGAGCGAAACCACATCCCCTTCAAGTTGGATCACTTGCGCCAGCGACCGTTCTCCGTTCCAATTCTCGACGAGCGCCAGATCGCCGAAACCGACGTTCTTGGCGCGCACCTTCAGGATATCGCCGACGATGGCGATCGCTCGCGTGTATCGAGTGAGGTCTTCAAACATGGAGGTCTTCCTTGGGAAACACGTACAACTTCGTTCGCCAACGGGATCGGGAATTCCGAAAAACGTCGAACGTATTCGGACGGCCCGCGATCCGCGGGGAAAGCGGAATCAGAGTCGTAAACGAACCGGCGACAAAATGATTCTCCCGATTCGTAAAAGCGCCGCTGATTATCCGACTATCTGATCGCCAAGGGTCTGAAAGGACCGGCGGGTTCGGCAATCGTGTCGAAAGGTCGAACCGGAAACGGACCAGCGCCACGACCCCTCCAAATGGGTGTTCGTGTGTCACTCAATCCGACTAGGCGACAAATTGCCGTAGAATTGTAGCTTGTCGTCCCGGCAACAACGGTATCCAAACGCGAAATTTTCCGCGCAGTACGTAGGCCCGGTCGTCACCGCAACGACGCGGCCGGGTCGTGAAATGGACAGCCGACGGCTACAAGCGCCCTGAAAAACCGGCAAAACCGACACCAGTCGCCAGCTCCGTCCGGTCCGGCAACGAAAAAAGGCGCGAACGTCCCTTCGGGAACGCTTGTTCGCCCAGTTACAAATTTACCAGATTCTAGCAACAGGCGCGGAAAATGCCAGCCCCTCCATTGGAAAAAAGCCGCCGTGAGAGTTAGAATGGCGTATTCGCCTCTTTGAAAACCGACTTCGGAAGAAGATCAGAACCGCAAAAGGAAAGACGAAACTCATGGCTGGTTGCGTACTTGCGTATTCGGGTGGCTTGGACACCTCCGTCTTGTTGGCTTGGCTCCGTGAGGAGGGATGGGATGTCCACGCGGTCTACGTCGACCTGGGTCAGCCGTGCGAGGACCGTCAGGCGATGCTCGACAAGGCGAATAATTTGGGGGCTTCTTCCGCTCGCGTCGTCGATGTCCGCGAGGAACTCTGCCGTGATTTTGCGTTCCCCGTGATGCAGTGGCAAGCGAAGTACGAAGGACCCTACCTGTTGGGGACCTCCATCGCCCGACCGCTCATTTCGAAGGTTTGCCTCCAGGTCGCTCGAGAGGTGAAAGCGGAGGCTTTTGTTCACGGCGCAACCGGCAAGGGAAACGACCAGTGCCGCTTTCAACTGGCCGCCGAGGCGCTCGATCCCGAAATCCAGGTCGTCGCGCCCTGGCGGATGGAGAAATTCCGCGCGAAATTCCCGGGCCGCGCCGAAATGATTGCCTACTGTGAAGAAAAGAACATTCCGGTCAAGGCCACCGCCTCCAAGCCCTACAGTTCGGACGAGAACTGCCTGCACATCAGCTATGAGGCCGGCCAGCTCGAAGACTTGGGCGTCAACGGCATGGAATTGGTCGATTTTGGAATGGTTACCCGGCCCCAAGACGCGCCGGACGCGATACAACCGGTCACCATCACCTTCGAGTCGGGCGTGCCGGTCCGCGTCGATGGAGCCAAGAAGGGCCCCTTCGAGGTGGTTGACCTTCTTAACCAGTGTGGTGGTGCGAACGGGATTGGCGTCATCGACATGGTTGAAAACCGTTTCGTTGGCATGAAGAGCCGCGGCGTTTACGAAGCCCCCGGTATGACGATCCTCTACGAGGCCCATCGCCTGGTCGAACAACTCACCCTCGACCGCGACCTGATGCATCTTCGCGACCGGCTCGCCCCGGAAGTGGCCGAAATGGTCTATTACGGGTTCTGGTACCACGCCAAGTTCGACGCCCTCCTCTCCTTCATCAAAACGGCCCAACGCCCCGTCAGCGGCGAAATCACCCTCGGCCTCTACAAAGGCAACATGATCGTCCAAGGCCGCTCCAGTAAGAACAGCCTCTACGACGAGGGAATCGCCACGATGGAAGGGGGCGGCTCCTATAACCAGACCGACGCGGAAGGATTCCTGCGAATCCAGAGCTTGCCGGGTCGGGTGCAAGGACGGGTTCTCCCCCGGTCATACTGAGAGGGAGGGAATCTCAAAAAATGTAAGCAAGCCTGTGATAGTGGTGGTCCTCACCCTCTGCTTTACCCCAGGCCCACCCCCAAGGCGTCCGCTTCCATGACCAGCGGCGCGAAATTGCGTTTCGGGCCTAGGACTCCGTCTCCCCTTTTCGAAAGAATCGCGATTAATCGTCCGTGCCTGTCGACGGCGGCAATCTCATCCGACTTAAAGCGGCCTCTGGGTGACTCGATCCGAGCGTTCCCCTTCGCCAGAACGTGAAACTCGTCGTCGGAAAGCTCCAGGCGGGGTAACTCGGCCACCCCCTCGACTACCGGAATCAGGTGCTTTTTCCAGTTTTCGCGAGAAAGGGCGTCTAGTTCCTGGGAGAGGCCCACGTGGAATTGGCCGATCGCCGTCCGCGTGAGGGCCGACATAACCGCCCCCGTCCCGACCGACTCCGCCAGGTCACGACCCAACGAACGCACATAGGTACCTCCGCTGCACTCCAGCAGTATTTGCAGCTCCGGATACTTGTATGCCAGAATATCGCACCGGAATATCTCGATTCCTCTCGCGGCGAGTTCCACCTCTTCCCCGGCACGTGCCAGCTCATGCGCGCGTCTGCCGTCGACCTTCAGTGCCGAATACGCCGGAGGCACCTGATCAATCCGACCCAGAAATCGCTCTTGGATAACCGCCTGCAACTGTTCGAGTGTCGGAACCGGCGGATTACTCAAAACTTCTATCGGACCATCCACGTCTTCAGTGGGACTCGTCCTACCAAGAAGAAACTTGGCGACATATTGCTTCGGCAGCCGTTGGACGTATTCCACCAGTCGCGTCGCGTACCCGGAAGCAACGATTAGAACGCCCCTCGCCAATGGGTCGAGCGTGCCGGCGTGGCCAAGCTTCGTACCGCGCGGGAGCAGTTTCTGAACACGATTGACGACGGTACGGGACGTAAACCCCGCGGGCTTATTCAGATTGAAGAAGCCGGAAGGAAACGAACTAGGCATGGATTTCGCGTCAGGGGGAGCATTTATTTCCGTTTCTTTATACCTTCCTTCCGCGAAATTGCAAGCGGTAGCAGGTTCGATTTCCGTCGCCGGGAGGACGCCGCACGTGATCCCATGCAAGGGCGCGGCGCATCCGGCATGGTTGATACAATCTCTCCCCGCCCGGCGATCCAATTCACCCGCTTAACCGGTCGACGGCGCCTTCGCGGGGTGAGGCAAAAGGCTCCAATATGCCGCCCGACATCGGCGGGACAGCCTTGGCTTTGCGCTTCCGGCCGGTTTTTAAGCTATCCTTATTTTGGATACGTACACGAAGCCATCGGTGCTGAACGCCCAGAGGAGAAGACGACGTGGCAATCGCAAGGCCCGGCCAACCCTTGGTAAAGAGCAAGGAGACGACATTTGACGAGCTGAAGCAGCGGATTCACGCCAAGCTCGTGGATAAGCTGGATCTCTCGAAAATTGGTGATTTCGAGGCGACAAAGCTCCGCAACGAGATTCGCTTGGTCATTCAGCACCTCTGCGACGCCGAGAACACGATGCTCAACCGGAACGAGCGTGACCGGCTAGTGGACGAGGTTCTGGATGAAACCTTCGGTTACGGCCCCCTTGAGACGCTTCTGAAGGACGCCACCATCAGCGACATTCTCATCAACGGCCCGAAAAGCATCTACGTCGAACGTCAAGGAAGGATGGAAAAATCGGCGGTGATCTTTCGAGACAACGCGCACCTGCTTCAAGTAATCGACCGGATCGTTTCCAAGGTCGGCCGCCGCGTTGACGAGACCTGCCCCATGGTGGACGCGCGGATGCTGGACGGATCGCGTTTCAACGCGATTATTCCGCCGTTGGCGCTCGACGGCGCCGCCGTGTCCATTCGACGTTTCGGGTCGAATCCGCTGAAACTCGAAGACTTGCTCAATTACAAGGCGTTCACGCCGGAGATGGTCATGCTCCTGGAGGGAGCTATCAAGGCTC
>CAZFQG010000174.1:0-13631 GCA_964520785.1 uncultured Planctomycetaceae bacterium
TACCCGGATTCCCGGCGCGTCAATCGTGAAGTCGACGTCCGAACCGGCGATATTCGCGCTGAGACGCCCGTACTCCAAAGTCGCGGCCGTCCCCGATTGGATAAGAAGCTCGGCGGGCCCCTCCAGAATCACTTCCGCTCCGTCATCGAAAGCAATTTTGGCGAGCCCGCGGCGGAGCTTCAGTTCGTGGCCGCGATCGAGTCTTCCGAGCTGGGTCGCGAACCCTTCTTCCCAGACACAATCGACGGTCTCGATGAGCGCCGCGTCCCCCCGCCGCGGCGGGGGGGACTGGGCAACGGCCGGTGCCCGCCGAGACGTCGGGGCCGCCGTGAACAACGCCACGGCCGCCGTCGCCAGCAGGGCGAATCCGGCCAGCGTGACAAACACGAAAGTCGGAATTCCAAAAAACCCGTCGCTGAACGAACCGCCACGTACCGAATCGGAGGATTCGCCCGGCCGGGCAGCATCACTAAGCGGCATCGCGTCTTCCTCGAGAGGCGTTTCCGGGAAAAGGTCGCAATGCGCCGCGGCGCGGGGGGTGCCCGGTTCGTCGGAAGCTCCGACCCAGGCAAGCTCTCCGTGCAGTTCCATGTATTGGAGAAAGAATCGCCGCGAGGCCCGATCAGCGACCAGCAGCCTCCGCAATCTCTCCATCTGGGTAACCGCGAGCGAGCCGTCGCAATAAGCCGTAATCAGCTCTCGCAATTCACGTGTCGGACGGTAAACCTCCTTACTCATTTTCGCCCCTCCATGGCGACGGTCTTGTCGATGCAATGCAGAAGCGCCATCCGGATGCGCTCGAGCGACCGGTAGATCGATTTCACCGGCCGGCCCAGTTCTTCGGCAATGCTCGCTACGCTGTGCGCGTCTTCATAACGCAACGCGAGGACTTCTCGGTCGGGGCCGCGCAACTTCCGAATACACCCGCCAAGGGCGCGGCGACGCAAGTCGATCGTGTCCGGTTCCGACATCTCCTCGCTCAACAAGGAAACGAGTTCGGTGTCGAAAAGCAGCCGTTTCGACGCCATCTTGCGGCGAACGCCCAATATCTCGTAGTAGGCGATCCTTCGCGCCCAGGCAAGAAAATTGGTTCCCGGTTCAAAGCAGTCCACTTTCTCCCAAAGAACCGCATTCACCGACTGGAGGACGTCCTCGGCATCCTCGACACGCGGCAAAAACGTCACGATGTAAAGGTGAAGCGCCCTCTGACTTCCCGTCAGCAGCTTGACGAATTCGGTGCGGGAATCTTCTGTAGAAATGGTATTGGACACTTTCCGCTTTCCTGGGAACGGCAGGCTCGTTGCCGCGCTTGCCGACGTTTTCTACTACAACTACTCAGGAACCCTCAGAAATTCCTCACCAAAAATCCATGCGGAACTCATATTGCACCGGATTTTGGCGTTCAGGGAGGAATTATCGACAGAAAACCCCTTGGATAAGGGGAGTAGAGCCGGTAGGTTATCTCTAAAAGAGGGGGTGGTCCGGCAGTCGCGTCAAAACAAAAAATATGGACAGTCAGAATTCACTGGCCCCGCTGCCCCCAGAACGATTCGCGGGATTTGCGCCCGACCGAATTGGCACGTGAGGTGCATGCGGGCAGAACAACTAAGTGTCGCACCGTGCGGAAACGGCCCAATGCGCCAGTCCCCCACTTCACCAGTCCAACGGCGACTGCCAGGCGGCCTTCAGCTCGGAGAGGTCGGCGGCGATGACGACCGGAGCCAGGTGTTCGTCGCTCACCTCAAGGGGAATCCCCACGATCCGCAGTTCCGAGTCCTGCTGCGTCCGGCCGATGGCCGCGCACGGCACGCCGGCCTTTTCGAAACAGGCGCAAAACGCTTCTTCGTCCACTCCGGACACCTCGCAGAGAAACCGCGTGCTCGATTCCGAGAAGAGCATCGCGGCGTTGCGTTCGTCCGGCCCGCCGCTTACGTCGTTCGGAACACGACCCAGATCGAGCCTCATACCGACGCCGCCGGCAAAGGCCATTTCCGCGGCGGCGACGGCGAGCCCCCCTTCGCTCAAGTCGTGGCACGAGCGGATCAGTCCGGCGGAAATCGCCTCATGCACGGCGGCGAACGTCTTCTTCGCCATCGCGGGGTTCACCTTCGGCACCTCGCCGCCGGCAAGACCGTTCACCTTCGCGAAGTGGCTGCCGCCGAGTTCGTTCTTTGTGGTGCCGACCTGGTAGACCTGGTTTCCGGGCCGCTTCAGGTCCATCGTGACGCAATGCGAGACGTCGTCCACTTGGCCCATCGCGCTAATCAGGAGCGAGGGGGGAATGGAGATCGGCGTATCGGAACCGGCGGGGCGGAATTCGTTGTTGAGGCTGTCCTTTCCGCTGATGAACGGGGTTTCCAGCGCCGTCGCCAAATCGTAACAGGCCAGCGCCGCGCGGACGAGTGAGCCGAGCATTTCGGCCCGATCCGTATTTCCCCAGCAGAAGTTGTCGAGAATGGCGGTCCGCTTGGGGTCGGCCCCCACGGCCACGCAGTTGCGCAGCGCCTCGTCGATCGCGGAGGCCGCCATGTGGTAGGTATCGATATCTCCGTAGCAGGGATTCATCCCGCAGGAAAGGACCACGCCGCGGCGGCTGCCGAGCAACGGGCGGATGACGGCCGCGTCGCCGGGCCCATCGTTCGCCACGCCCACGAGCGGCTTGACCGCGCTCCCCCCTTGGACCTCGTGGTCGTACTGCCGGATAATCCAGTGTTTGCTCGCCACGTTGAGCGAACCGAGGATGGCCATCAGATCGCGCGTGTAGTCGGATTCTTCACGCGAAGGGAGTGGAAGCGCCGCCGGCTTCGGCGGCTCGTAGACCGCGTCGCGGACGACCGGGGGGCGGCCGTCGTGCAAGAACCGCATCGACAGATCGCCGACCTCGTTGTCGTCGTACTTCAAAACGAGCCGGCCCGTGGGGACGAACCGGCCGATGACCGTCGCCTCGACCCCCTCCGAGTCGCACAAGGCGTGAAGCTCCTCCCATTTTTCTTCAGGAACCGAAAACACCATCCGCTCTTGCGCCTCGGAAATCCAGATTTCCGTGTAGGAGAGGCCGGCGTATTTCAGCGGAACCCGCTCGAGCCAGACCTCCGCGCCGATCTCCTCCCCCATCTCGCCGACGGCGCTGGAGAATCCGCCGGCGCCGCAGTCGGTCACCGCGGTGTAGAGGTTCCGTTCCTGGGCGACCATGAGGACGTCGAGAACCATCTTCTCGGTGATGGCGTTGCCGATCTGGACGGCGCCCCCGGAGATCGTCTCGCTCTCGCTGTGGAGTTCGGCGGAAGAGAACGTCGCGCCGTGAATGCCGTCGCGCCCGGTCCGCCCGCCGACGGCGACGATCAGATCGTTCGGCTGCGGATCCTTGAACGACTTGTCGCGGTCGATCAGGCCGACGTTGCCGCAATAGACGAGCGGGTTGCCCAGATACCGCTCGTGGAAATAGACCGCGCCGTTGACCGTGGGGATGCCCATCCGGTTCCCGTAATCGCGGACCCCTTCGACGACGCCGCGCATGATCCGCCGCGGATGCAGCACGCCGGGGGGAAGCGAATCGCCCGGCGTATCCGGCGGGGCGAAGCAGAAGACGTCCGTATTGCAGACCGGCCGCGCGCCCATGCCCGTTCCCATCGGATCACGGATGACGCCGCCAATGCCGGTGTTCGCGCCGCCGTAGGGCTCCAGCGCCGAGGGGTGGTTGTGCGTCTCGACCTTGAAGACGATGTTGTAGTCGTCGTCGAAGCGGACGATGCCGGCGTTGTCCTTGAAGACGCTCACGCACCAGTCGTCGTCGCCGAGCTTCTCACGGATGTCCACCGTCGCCGCGAAGATCGTTTCCTTGAGCATGTTCTCGAAGGTCCGCTCCCCCTCCGGGCCGCGATAGCGAATCCGTCCGGCGAGCGTCTTGTGGCTGCAGTGCTCGCTCCAGGTCTGCGCGAGCGTCTCCAACTCCACGTCGGTCGGGTCGCGGCCGAGTTCACGGAAATGGGCCTGAATCGTCCGCATTTCCTCTACCGAGAGATAAAGCTGCCCTTCGAGGCTGAGCCGCCCCAGGGCCGCGTCGTCCATGTCGCGGATCGCCACGGTCACCTTTTCGAACGTATAGTCCGAACCGACTTCCAAGGCGTCGAAATCGAGCGGCCCGGCAATGACCTGCTCAACCGCGTCGTTCGCCAGGAGCTTCGCGGCGATCATCTTCACCTGTTCGTCCGCGAGCCCGGAAAAAAGGTACTTCTTAAACGTGCGGACCGCCCGGACGCCGGCCCGAAATTCTTCGCCGAAGTCGCCGATGGCCGAGAGGGCACTCTGCGCGACCGGGTCCATCACGCCCGGCTTCGGCAGGACGTGGACCACGCGGTCGAACCCGCCCGGCAGCTCGGAGAGGGTCGCATTCCCAACCGGCGCGACGAGCGTCGTCTCGACGACGGCGTCGGCCAATAACTCGGCCGCGATGCGTTTCACTCCCTCGGCGCCCAAGTCCCCTTCCAGCAGATACCCCCGCGCGGAGGCGACGGAGAGCGTTTTCGCCAATCCCAATTCGACCGCCTCGACGGCGGCCCTTTCAGCCAACAAATCGGGTTGACCGTCGGCCGGGTAGATGTCAATTTGCCAAAGCATGTGGTTCCATTCAGTTCAGGAAAAGGTCGCCAGACCAACGATGCACCCCAACCCCGCGCCCCGTCCAGTGCGGCACGTTGGGCATGCTCCTCAGTTCGAAAGCGAATCGCGCGTGGTTTTCGCGGCGGTCAAGATGCGCTCCACCTCGGCCTCGTTCCGTTCCTCGATCGCCTTGCGCAAAGTGCCGAGGTTCTCTTCGAATCGGTCCAACGCGGCGAGAATGCAGTCTCGGTTTTCCCGGAGGATGTGGCCCCAAATCTGCGTTCCCCCGGAGGCGATCCGCGTCGTATCAAGAAAGCCGGTCCCGGCGAGGCGAAAACACTCTTCCGGCAGCGTCGCCGCCAGGGCGACCGCGACGGCATGCGGTAAATGGCTGCTCAGCGCGATGACGCGATCGTGCTCTTCGGGGCTCATGCGAACGACCACCGCACCGAGCAACTGCCAGAATTCCGCCACGCGATCGTAGTCTTCGGCGCGAGTCACGGAGTCGGGCGTGACGATGGCGATCTTCCCTTCGAACAAATCCGCGGTGGCGTGGGCGGGCCCCGCCTTTTCCCCTCCGGCGAGGGGGTGACTTCCTAGAAAGCGGCAATTCCGGGGCAATTCATCGGGAATCGCGCGGACGATCGATTGCTTCGTGCTTCCGGCATCGGTAATGAGCGTCCCTTGGGGCGCATAGCGCGCGGCCGTCTGCACGTGTTCGGCAATCAGACCGACCGGAGTACAAACGACGACGAAATCCGCGTCGACTACCCCCTTCGTCAAATCGACCGTCGTATTCGTCACGGCACACACCCGCCGGGCGGTGCGTAAAGGCCCCTGCCGCCGACCGATTCCGATCACCCGCTTCGAAATACCCCTCTCCAGAAGGGTTGCTCCAATTGAGCCGCCGATCAATCCGACGCCGACGACCGCCACTGTATCAAAAGAAGCCATGAGTTACTCCAAATGCCATGGAAAAACCGCCCGCATTGTAGCAGGCTCCAACCCATTTGCGGAGCCCCCTCATTGGAATGCATCGAGCCTCCGTTACAAGGATAGGATACTCAAGGCTTTAGAAAACCCATCGTGGGTGGGGTATAGGTTTCCTCCGCTTTCGGATAGGCGAGCCATTCGAGGTCGGTGAGTTCGGTTCCGTCGCGCCCGACACGCGTTCCAGCGGTTCCCCAGGTCGGGAAAAAAACCGCGAGCCCGGTCTTTGTGTCCGAAGTTCCGGGACTCCCGCGTTTTCCGAGGGACCGACCCTGGTCTACTCTTCGGTCACGGACGGGACGACCCACACCTTGATCTCGGTATCGACTTCGCGACCGAGGTGAACCTTCACGGTGTAGAGGCCCAGTTCCTTGAGAGGACCTTCCAGGCGGATTTGGTCGTGAGCGATACTGAAGTTTCGAGTCTTCAACGCATTGCAGATTTCGGCAGCGCCGACGGAGCCATAGAGGTGGCCCTGTTCATTCGCCTTTACCTCGATGTTGACGCTCTCTTTCGCCAGATCGGCGGCGAGCGACCTGAGGCTGGCTTGGCGTGCCGTGTCAATTGCCCGAAGCCTTTCGCGGTGCTTTTCGACCATCCGCTTGTGATGATCCGTCGCGACCGTGGCCAAGCCGTTCGGCAGTAGATAGTTGTTCGCGTATCCGGGGCGGACTTCGACGACGTCTCCCTCGTCACCCAGGTGTTCCACCGCCTGGATCAGAAGCAACTGGATACCGCCGCGCGGGCCCTTCGGCAGCCGCCTGGTCTGCTTGCTCGCCCCTTGTCGCCGCTTGTTTCTCGGATTGGTTTTCGTTTCGGACATGAAGGGAATCCCTCAAACTGGGTTGCGCGCGTCTTCGGTCTCCGTGAACCGTTTCGAACCGCGATTGTTATCTCAGAAGAATCTATTTCAAAAGGGAATGTCATCACCGCCGCCGCCGTCGTCGAACCCATCGTGGGCCTGGGATTCGGCGGGGTCGGAATGACCTGCGCCACCTTGCGATCCACCGCGAGAAGAACCACCGGAAGCGCTTCCGCCGTCGCGCCCGCCCACCATGACCAACCGTTCGGCGACGACGCGGAGTTTGGAGCGTTTCTGCCCGTCTTGGGTTTCCCACGTGTCGTATTTCAGGCGCCCTTCCACCAATACCGGGGAACCCTTGCTCAAGTACTCGCCGGCGACCTCCGCCGTCCGCGCCCAAAGCGTAACGTCCACGAAAGTCGTTTCTTCCACCCATTCCCCGTTAGGAGTCTTCCTCCGGTCGTTCACGGCCAGCCCGATGTCGCAGACGGCCGTACCGCTGGGAATATAGCGCAACTCCGGATCGCGGGTGAGGTTCCCCATGAGAACGACGCGGTTGAAACTGGCCATGCTCTCCTCTCCTTTTTGAACGCTCTTGGAGCAACCTGCCCGGAACGAAAGGCAGGCAACGGTAATGGCGCCGCGATTCCCACTGCTTCCTCGTTCGGGAACACGGCGCAACGGTCGTCGGTTCGTCGAAATCAGTCCTCGGAGTCGTCCGAGTCTTCGATATCAGTTTGGTCGTCGGAATCGAAATCCCGATTCGGCTTGACCGCCGCGTCCTCCTCATCAGCCGACTGCGGACGGAAATGCCCGGTCTTGGCGTGTTCGACCAACGTATCGATGATCCGCGGGTCAACCTTGAGGAACAAGACGCGAATGATGGTCTGACTCAACTGGCATTTCCGCTCGAGCTCGGCGATCTTCGCGCCGTCCAACTTGAAATAGGAAAGCCAGTAAGTTCCCTTGCGATGGCCGTCGATGGGATACGCCAAACGGCGCTCCTCCCACAGCCGACTCACGAGGACCTCGCCTCCGGCCGCCTCGATCATCGCGGAGACCTGACCGGAGACCCCGCCCGCATCTTGTGCATAGCGGCTGGAGTCCAAAATGAACATCCCTTCGTAAAAATTCTCAGCCAAGGCTTTAACTCCTTGCTCCTTCAATTGAATTGATTCATGCATGCGTCGATTCCCTGCTCGACCCAAACCGCCACGGCGTCCGCTGCGCGACCGACGGCTTCTTCCATTTCGGCAATCTCGTCTTTCGTGAACTTACTCAACACGTAATCGGCGGCATTCCAGCGCGCGGGAGGTTCCCCAATCCCAATCCGCAACCGCGCAAACTCCTCGGTGCCGAGCCGGTCAATGATGTCCGCCACTCCCTTCTGGCCGCCGGCGGAGCCCCTTGCGCGGAACCGTAACTTCGCCAAGGGGAGGTTAAAATCGTCACACACTACCAGCAAATCGGCCGGTTCCAACCGGTAAAACCGAACGGCCTGCTCAACGCTCGTCCCACTCCGGTTCATGTAGGTCAGTGGGCTCAACAGCGTTATTCTTTCTCCGCCGAGACTTCCCTCGACTAACTCGCCTTGGAACCTTGCTCTTACCTTGCCACTCGCGTGGCGGCGCGCCAGTTCGGCGAGGACCACGAAACCGATGTTGTGCCGCGTCTGGTGGTATCTTCTCTCAGGATTGCCGAGTCCAACAACGAGTTTCACGGTACCGTCCGGGATCAAACCACCGTCTGGAATCCCGCCTTTCCCGGCTCACCTTCAAGCGGCCTATTCCTCTTCCGAATCCCGGTCTGCTTCCTTCTCGCCGATCACCTCGGGCTCCGCGCCCGCCTCGACGGCCTCCTCTTCCGGCGCCTCGGCCGGCTCCACGCAATGAACGACCACACTCGATGGATCGTCTAAAAATCGTGCTCCTTGCGGAAGCTCCAGGGCCGAAAGGGAAACGGAATCCCCAAGATTCAGGTGGTTCACGCTGACCGTCAAATGCTCCGGAACGGCCGTCGCGGAACATTCCAACGTCGCCTGGTGAATCAACTGCTCGACTATGCCCCCATCCTTGAGTCCCGGAGCTTCTCCGTACAATTCCACCGGCAACGTCACCTCGATCTTCTCGTGCTCCGAGACCCGGGTGAAATCAATGTGCAATACCTCGTTTCCCCAAGTATTCCACTGGACGTCCTTGATCTGCGCCTGCTCGTTCACTCCCCCGGTTAACATAACCACGCGACTTCCGTGGCGGATGACCAAGTCGAACGCGTCCCTGGAAACGCTCAAATCGACACACTCCCGGCCGTGGCCGTACAAAACAGCCGGAATCTTACCGTCCCCACGCATACGACGTGAGTTCCGCTTTCCTCGCAACTGGCGAATCGCAACGGTGAGTTCTTCCGCCATGGATCCCTCGATAATCTGTTCAATTAGTAGGTATTCAAAAAGGCGCGCCGCAGTCCTCTTTTTAACGGGAGTCCAAAAACGCGCAGGTCAACCGATTGCCGAAAATCGGAAACTAACTATTTTGTCCGAAATCGGCGGAACTTCAACCCCTCTTGTGCATTATTTCTTCGGAATTCAAGTTTCCCGCTCACCGTCCATATACTGGCTTGTCCGCCAAAGAGACTGACTGCGGTATCCGTGTGGGGTATCCGTGTGGCTATTCCCCAGCAGGGCCATCAAACCCCGTTTACGAATAGATGACTCACCGATTCGTTGCAGTGGATTCGCTTTACTGCCTCCCCTATTAGAGGGGCAATCGTCAGAATGTGAATCCGGTCGGTCAGCTTCCCTTCATCCAAAGGAATGGTGTCCGTCACTACAACCCCCTCAATCGGGGCCTCGTGAAGTCGGTCGATCGCGTTGCCGCAAAAAATCCCGTGCGTCGCCGAAAGATAGATCTCTCTCGCGCCCGCTCGTTTCACCATTTCGGCCGCGCCACAAATGGATCCGGCAGTCGAAATCATGTCATCGAACAACAGGGCGATTTTCCCCTCGACCGGGCCACCAATCAGATTGGCCTGTTGCGTGCAGTCGGCCGATGCGCGTCGCTTGTCCACGATCGCCACGCAGCCCCCCAGCGTCGAGGCGTGCCGCAAGGCCCGCTTGATGCTCCCTTCGTCCGGACTGACGACGGCGAGTTCCTCATCCGCAATGGCCATCGCCTTGAAATACTGGTCCAGGACCGGGGCTCCGAAGAGATGATCCACCGGAATGTCAAAAAAACCCTGCAATTGGGCCGCATGGAGGTCCACCGCCAAGACGCGATCCGCGCCGGCTCGGGTGATGAGGTTGGCGGCCAACTTCGCCGTAATCGGAGTGCGCCCCTCGTCTTTGCGGTCCTGGCGCGCATAACCATAATACGGCATCACCGCCGTGATCCGAGCGGCGCTGGCGCGCTTGAAACTGTCGATCATGATCAACAGCTCCATCAGATTGTCGTTAACCGGTGGGCAGGTCGGCTGGATAATGAAAACGTCGCGGCCGCGGACGTCCTCTTCGACCTTCACGAAGGTTTCCCCATCCGGAAAATCCCCAACCGATATCTTCCCCACGGGCATCTCCAGATACTCGCATATCTTATGGGCAAGAGCAGGATTTCCTCGACCGGCAAATACTTTCATGTGCATACGATACTAACCTTCCACTCCGCGCGGGGCGGCCAGCCGATCCATCGCCTCTTCGACCGAACGGACGTCCTCGCACGTATTGACTCCGAGGGCCTCGTGCGGCTTGAGAACCGGTAACGCTCGGACCTCCTTCCGGATTGCCCGAAGAAACCCGGGACAATCCGTAATATAGTATTCGCCTTGAACATTGTCATTACGTAACTTGCCGAGCGCCTCCAACAGATCACCGCAGTGGAAGACGTAGTAGCTCATGTTGATCTCGGTAATCGCCCTTTGCTCGGGCGTGGCGTCCTTCTCCTCGACGATTCCGACAAACCCGCCACTTTCGTCCCTTAGTATCCTTCCCAGTCCCGTTGGGTCGTCCTTATGGGTGGTCCCGATTACGCACGCCGCGGGCCTTCTGGCGTATTCGTCCATCAGGGCCCGGATTGACCGCGCCTCCATCATCGGAGAGTCGCCCGCTACGACGAGCACCGGCGCGTCGAGATCCGTCAGAAGATGCTGCGCCGACATGACGGCGTGACCGGTCCCCAATTGCTCACTCTGCACGGCGAACTCAATCCCCGACCGTGCTCCCAGGTGCTCGCGGACTAAATCCCCCCCAAACCCGACGACGACGATGATTCGTGCAATCCCCCCCTCTTTTAGGGAGTTGATCACATAGTCGATCATGGGCCGCCCCCCCACCTCGACGAGAACCTTGGGCATTTCGGATTTCATCCGGGTTCCCTTTCCGGCGGCCATGACGATGGCGGTCTTCAAGCTCATTATTTCCCCGGGTTTTATCGTTTTTGTATGGTTTTTCTATGGGACACCGGTTTTCAAAATCGTCTCCAGCCCGACCCGCCCCGATTGTATAGTGTACCCCAGATTCCACCAGAGGCACCGTCGACGCCCCTACGGCGTTCCTGCTTCGAACCAAGGGAAACGATTGAGGTCATTGCGTTGCGGCGGTAAAATGAAAAATGTTGGACGCTACCCCGTGTTCCGTGCTGGTCGCCGAAGTTTGCCCCCGCGGTAAGCGGAACCGCCAAGCGATGGGACACCTGACGCGAAAAAGTGGACCTCGACTCCGTTGGCGAGGCGCATGGAACACCGGATGCGCCGATGGGGCGTACGACGAACCATAATTCCCCATCCCGGTGGATTAGCGATGGTGAGAAGATTCTGTTACCGTCAACTTGGTCGCGATTTCGGCCCGTTTACCGCCGATGAAATACGCTCCGAAGCCGCGGGCGGTCGGATTGAGCTTGACGCCATCGTCTGGGAACAGGGAACGACGACCGGAGTCTACGCCAAGGACGTCGTCGGGCTGTTCTCATCCGCGAAAAACGGCCGCTCGGCGGAACCCAAAACGCCTCAGCCGCCGCCTCTTCGGCTCGTCTCGGATCAACGAATCTTCGACTACGTCGAATTCCTGTTCTATCGAGAGATGCGCGGTTTTGACGAGGAGCATCGTGTGGGTGTCTTTACCGCCGTGGAAGCATCGGAAAGACAAAGGGCGCTTCTTGACTCGCTGCGTAGAATCCGGAAAGCACTCGGCCAAGAGCGGGGCCGAGCCCTCCCGGAAGAGATCGAGACGTTTTACGGACACGTCGAGGAGCGGTACCACGACCTCGAACGTGTTCGGTACATGGCCGCTGACGGGACCGAGGATCGTCCGAGTGCTCCGTTGGACGGAGCCCTGTTGGAGGCACTCATCGGCGCAGCGGCGGGAGTTTTCGTACCGTGGGATTCGCGAAACGAACCTCTCGCGCACCGATCTCCGGAACATCGCACGGTCGTCGAAGAAGGGAGTAAGACCGGGGAGCCGATGGAGAAACCCGAATTGCGACCAAATGCTTCCGGGTCACCCGTCACCCCAAGAGAGATGTCGGACGGTGATTCAAGCGAAAGGCTCCGCGGCGTGAAGAATGACGATCCGGGCAATGGCTTCGGAGGGACGTTTTCCGGCGTGTCGGAGAACTGGGACTGACGACCGGGCCGGCGGACGCGGCGCGAATCGCGCCGGCCCTATTTGACCGCCGGAAGACGCTCGATTTTCGGCAGGTTGGCGGTCTCCTCCGTAAGGTTCGCGGCCGCGTTCGAGTCGGACACCGGTTCGGAACGCGTCGTAGCGACCGCCTGTGCGGGCCGGCGGATGGGAACGAGTTCCGTCGAAGCCACGGCGCGCTCTTCCGCCGCCGGGACGGGATCGGCGTGTGCGATCGCACTGGTCGTCGAGCGGCGCGCGTAACGACCGGAAGGAGCCGTCTCCGCCGGCCAATCAATCGCCTGGCGGGTCGCGTCCTGCTTTGGTGGGGGCGGAATATAGACGTTTCCCCGCTCCCCAATCGAACTCGCGCCGGTGCGATCGTCACCGGGCAAAGAGGCGGCGTCTCCCGGGAGCGAGGAACCATAAGGTGGAGGGCGATCTCGTTCACGCCAGGGGTTTCCCCCCGGATCGCCACCGTCGGAAGAGAGGGAATCCTCGCCGTGCGGTTGGGAATTGGTGCTAGGCCGGTCCCACGAGCCGGGACACGGCATCGGGAAACCGTCCTCTTCGGTGGAATCATCTCCGACGAAGACCGTTCCCTTGTTTCCGACGGGCCGTTCAACGAAGTTCGTCCGATCCGACGCGATCGGTCGCGCGACCTCCGCGACGATAGGCGGCCCCGAAATCGGATCGGGAATCGTCCGATACGGTTGCGCGACCATTGCGGACGACGTTGGGGATTTCGGCGGAGAGTTCCGCGTCGAGATGCGCGGCGAATCCAACCGGGCGATCGGTTCCGGGATTTCAAAGTCCGAGGTTGAATCGGCGCCACCTTGCGGAGAACCACCGGCATGAAAACCAAAACCGGTGCGGCCTCCCGGAGAGAGCATCTCCCGGACAACCGGAAACTGGACGCTGTTTATGGCGATAGACCCCGCGAGGATCGCGATCACGAGAAATGGTATTCCGAACCTGGGCACGGCTTTCTCCCTTCCTTTGGAGCCCGTTTGCGAAACAACGCATTAAATGCGTATACACCGCGGAACGGGGTCATGGAGGAAGCTCGAGCCAAAAAGAGACGAAAACAGCGAAGAACGAAGACGGAAAACACGCTTAGGCAAAGTTTCCCGTTTTCAAAGCAAGCGAAATGACCGGCGGAGGCGCGAACTCAGTACTCAGTCGGAATGGGCATAATCCTTGTGGGGCGTCCCCCGATCAGCGGGGGACTCGAGGATTTCCTCACGGACAATCGTGCAGTCCTCCGGCGCGTCAACGCCAATTCGAACCGACCCCTGCGCGACGCGGACCACCGTAATGGTGATCTTATCGTTGATGATGATCTTCTGTCCGGCTTTTCGAGACAATACTAACATGGGTCCACTTTCAAAGGGCGGCCTACGAGCCGATGAAAACACTCCATCCTGGGGTGTTTCGCTCTCACTAGCGCGGCAACTCGCTGCCGCGTTGCTCCACTCCTATTCGCAATCTCTTTCCGTATCTTGGAACCCCGGCAGGATGTACCGGAACCCGTGCCTCGGCACCGCCCACTCGCGACTTTCGGCGGCGCGGTAGGTTCCCGCGTCTTGGCTGAATAGACGAGTACTGGGGCCGCGACACTTTAAGGGACTT
>CAZFQG010000175.1:0-13611 GCA_964520785.1 uncultured Planctomycetaceae bacterium
GCAATAGCCCTGATCCATGGCCGCCTTGGAGATGGCGATTTCCGCCGCGGCGCCGTCACCGGCGGTCGGCGACAAGGGGCTGGCCTCTTCCAATACCTCTTGATGCGGCACGTTTTTTCCAGTAAAAGCATGAATCGCGCCGCGGTCGGTGCTGACCAACAGACGTCCCTCGGAAAAGGCCAGCCCGTGGGCCGTTCCGTCGACCGGAGCGGACCAAACGGTCTTGCCGGTTCTGGTGTCGAGCGCGGCGACGCGGCCGGCCCCCCCAAGGAACACGGCGCCGTCGACCGCGATGAGCGACGCGGACAACTCGGTCTTCACCGTCCAGGGGAAGCACTTGCGGCGCGCCGCCTCCAGCTCCTTCGCCTTCGCTTCGGCGGAAGCGAGCGACGCGGCGATTTCCCGTTTCGTTTCCTCCTCCTTCGCCGATTCCAGCCGTTTCTTAAGCGCCTCGGCGTCCCGCCTCGCATCGGCCAATTCGCGAGAGAGTTGCATGAACCGGGTCCGCTCGAACGCCTCGGTCTTGTCTTCGTATTGGACAAAGGCCAGGTCGCCGGCGACGGCCATTCTCAGGCCACCGAAACTGGCGAGGCTCTGCCGGGTCTTCGCGTCGGAGACTTCGAGCTTTTTGTCGCGAATGCCGGGTCCGCCGATGACGGTCCCCTGGTCGACTACCGCGTAGGCGCCGCCGGCGCCGGGTATCGAGCCCAGTTCCGTCCCATCGGCTCGCTTGTAAGCGGTCGGGTTCGACCTTCCGGCCGGGACGAAGAGGGTCGTGTCGGACGCGAGCATATACCCTTGCGCCGGTTGGGTGACGGTCCGTTTCCACTCGGTCTCGCCTGTGCGCGGGTCGAGCGCGAACAGGGTTTGCCCCTGTTTCGGGAACATCCCGGCGACGAAATAGGCGTTGGAGTCCTTGACGACGACGCCGGTGCGGATCGGCCAGAGGCTCATCAGCCGGCCGTTGCCGGGGAGGAACCACCGTTTCGCGGCGCCGGCATGTTTCCAGCGGAGCGACCCGTCGGCGGCGTCAAGGCAGTAGACGGCGCCGTCGTCCGAACCGGCCAACAGCGTCCCCTCGAAGTAGGTCGGGGCGAAGCGGACCGGCGCCTCGGTGAAGAACCGCCACTTCTCGCGGCCGGTCGCGGCGTCCAACGCGACGACGCAATCGTCGGCGGAGGAGCCGAAAAAGACCGAGCCGGCCGCCGCGATCGTCCCGAACGCGCGGTCGAAGGTCATCTCCGGACGCAGATCACTCCGCTGGTTCGTAATGTCCCGCGTCGCGGGATCCGGCCAAGCCGGCCTTGGCGGGAGTGCACCGCGGTAGGTCCACGTCGCGTGCAGCGGAAAGACCGCGGTCTCGGCCGAACTCCCTCTGCGGCCGGAATCCCCCAAATAGGTGGGCCAGTCGGCTGCAACAAGAAAAGCCGGGGGCGCGAAAAACGCGAGAAGGAAACTCAAAACGTATGTTGTCGGAAGTTTTTTCATGCTCGAATCGGTCGGAGTACTTCGAAAAGGGGGGTGGCGGAATAGAAACCGGACGTGGACCGCCGAGTCTCACTTCTCTTCCATCGGTAGAAACTGCACGGCATCGGCCACGACGTGTCCGTTGGTTCCCGTCGTCAGGAGAAGGACGACCCCCTTCTGCTCAAATGGAAACCGACCCAAAGACATCCACAAAGCGCCTATCGGTGGCTCGGCCGTTTGATCGACGTTAATGGTTTCTTGCCCTTCCGCGTGCCGTACCGTCACCGGAACGTTTCTTGCCCGGTTGGAGTGGCGCGAGACCGCGAAACGGACTTCGTAAACGCCCGGGCTGGGGAGGTCCGCTTCGAACCGGATTGAATTGACTCCCTTCTTCGCGTCGTTGTCGTGGAGATACCCGGTACCTACATAGCGACCGACGGCGGAGGATCGGAGCCATTGCCCGATTTGTTCCGCGTCTTCCGCCTCCACGACGATACCCGCCAGCGTCTTGGGGTTTATCCCCTCACGGATCGCGGGTCGAGGGCCGTCGTATTCGAGCACCTGGCCATCGGCCAGAAGCCGCTCGCGGAGCGTCTCGTAGGGAACCTCCTGCACGGACGTGTTTGCATCGATCGCCAGACTCGCGGCCGTCGCGGCGGATTGGCCGAGGATCATGAAAACCGGTTCCATCCGGATCGACCCGAACGCAATGTGGCTGCACGAGGCGCAGACCGGAACGAACAGGTTCTCGCACTCGCCGCGGCGCGGAACGATGGCCAGGTAGTCGATCGGGTAGGGACCGCCGGGGCTCACTTGAACGTCCCCTTCGTTGCGGACCCAGCCGTCGGCGTCCACGTACCGCTGGACATTGTGGGAATCCATGTTGTACGACCCCATGCCGACCGGCCTCGGGGTCGGCTTGATCCGGCGGCAGTGGAGTTCCGTCATCACGAAATCGGAGACCATCCGCCGCGCCTCGCGGACGTAAATCTGATGGGGCCAGTGGCCGTTGTCCAAGAACTCATCCTTCGCCAGGCCCCACTGGGCCATCTCGTCGCGGACGTCGTCCGGCACCTTCGCGTCGTTCGCCAGAAAGTAGAAGAGCCCCTTCTGGTATGCCTCGTGCTCCTTGCAGATCTCGCGGCGGCGTTCGTAGGAGGCCTCCGGATAATCGTAGTTCATGCCGATATTGTCCGTCGACATCGCCCCGTGGTTGTTCGTATCGGTCTTGGAGTTGGGAATGGGGTCGAACTTCCGGAAGACGCCCCGGCCACCCGCCGCCAGATACCGCGCCAGCAGTTCGTACTGGAACGGATCGTAACCCTCCGGCTTGGGAAACGGGACGCGGTTTTCCGGGGCTTTCGTCAGGCAGACGCGGTAACAGTAGGCTTGGACCCTTTTGTCTCCTTGGCCCAGCTTGCCGGGGTCGCCGTCATGAACCCTGGGAACAAGTCCGCTGGAGGGATCGCCCGGGACGACGTAGGGAGACACGTTCCGGTCGAACTGGTGATACTCCCCGGGCGGCTGAACGCCGTTGAGGGTCTCGCCGTAGACGTCATTCGCCTCGCGGCCGATGGTGTACGTCACCCGAGCCGCCGCCATCAGGTCGCCCTCGTACGTGGCGTCGATGAACATCTTTCCGCGATAGGTCTTCCCGGACAAGGTCGTGATCGACACGATTCGGCCGTTCTCCATTTCCACCCCCTTCTCGCGGTCCAGCCACTCATCGCGGACGAGGGGAATCTCCGCCTCCTCGACCATTGACTCAAACACCCCCTCCGCCACGTGCGGCTCGAAAATCCACATCGTGCGGCTCTTGCCGTCGAGTGCAGGGCCCCCCTGACCCCGATTGCCGTATTCCTCGCGGGTCTGCCACTTCCAGGCATCCTCCTTTTCGTAGTGGTTCCATATCCGGCCGTAGAACTCCCGGGCGATTCCTCCAACGACCGTCTTGTTGCCGCTGTCGGTCCACCCCAGCCCGCTGGCCGTAAGGCCGCCGAGGTGAACGTCGGGAGAGACGATGACGACCGACTTGCCGATCCGCGCCGCCTGCACCGCGGCGGCAACGCCGGCGGAGGTGCCGCCATAGACGACGACGTCCCAGACGCGGTCCGCCGGCGGCTGTTGCTGCGTCTGAGAGGCCTGGCAGTCGCGTGCAAAGAGACTGAGAATCATGATCGGGAGGACTCGGCTTGTGAGAGTTTTCATGGCAAAGGTCTTTCGGCTTCCGGGTATGGTGGAGGGCGATTCAAATGCGGAGAAACGTCTTATTCCGGTACATATTTCTAATTCACCCCAGTTTAACAAAGAAGGGCCTCCGGAGCAAATACCGATCGGAGTGAGAGGCGGCTCTCGGCTCTAGGAACACCTCGAGCCGGGCACGAGAAAAGACCGCCCGAACCGCGGTGGCGTCGCGGGGCGGGGGTCACGCGTTTCGGGGTTGGAGCAGAAACTGACCGGGCGCCGGCCGGTTTCCGATGGAACGACGCGATTGTTTTCGGTATGATGGAGGTTGAAGACGGTCTCCCGCTGAAGACGCCGCGTCCCCAAGGGGCAAACCGATGTCCTTTAAAACGGTGCGATCCGATGAAAACCGTGCTCCTTCCTCCGGCATGCCTGCTCGCGTGCATCTCCGCGGCGTGCGCCGCCCCAGTCTTCACCCAGACCGATGTCTTCATTTCCGGGCAAGATGGGTATAATTCGTACCGCATCCCGGCGATCGAGACGATGCCCAACGGTACGCTCGTCGCGTTCGCCGAAGGGCGGCGGGACAACCTGGGCGACCCCGGCGCCGGAGATATTGACCTCGTCTTCAAACTGAGTTCCGACGGTGGGGAGACCTGGTCCATGCTAAAGGTCCTGGACGATCCCGGCGAGAAATGGGGCGTCTCCAACCCGACGCCGGTAGTGGACTCGACCAACGGCTTGACGTGGGTCCTGTACAATCGGTGGCAGCCGGGGTTCGGGACGGTCGCCTCGCAACCGGGGACGGACAACTGCCAGGCGTGGGCGAGGTTCTCCGTCGACAGCGGCGCCACCTGGTCCGACGCGATTGATATTACGACGCAGGCTCGCGACTACGCCGCCTGGGGAGCCATCTTCTTCGGACCCGGTGGCGGAATCCAGGCCCAAGACGGGCGTCTGCTTATTCCTTCGGCTTACAAGCCGGGGGGTACGAGTGATCTTTCGACGATGCGACCGTACGTCGTCTACAGCGACGATCACGGCGCGACGTGGCAAAGGGGAGCGGCGTTCAATGTCAGCGCGAACGAAAATCAGCTCGTGGAACTGGCCGACGGGACGGTCCTCATCGATGCGCGGCAGTGGAGCGGCGCCCCCAACCGCTACAACGCGATTAGTTCCGACGGAGGTGAAACGTGGGGCGCGATGTTTCCCGGAGAGGCCGTCACGGCCGTCGCCTGCGCGATCGAACGATTTACGCTGGAATCGGCCGGCGATGATGCCAACCGGATTCTCTGGAGCGGACCGGCCGGACCGGGTCGGGCGAATCTGGAGGTCCGCGTCAGTTACGACGAGGGAGTGAATTTCACGAAGAAGAAGTCGATCTATGCCGGGTCGGCCGCGTACAGCGACATGACGATCCTCGACGATGGCTCGGCCGGCGTGCTGTACGAGCGAGACGGTTACGGGAAGATTACATTCGCGCGATTCAATCAAGAGTGGCTCGAAGCGCCGGAACCTGTCAAGCCGCCGCGGCCGGACGATGTCGCCGGAGGGCCGGTAATCGAAGGGGGAACGGTCCCCTATGCCTGGTACAGGGCCGACAACGTGGTTGTTTGGGACGGAGACGACACACGCGCCGCCTGGTGGACGGATGTCTCCGGAAACAATCGGCACTTGGACAGCGTCGGGACGGTCACCATCGGGGGAACCGGCCCCAATGGCAAGCCATCGGTCGTCTTTCCCGGCGGGAACAATTTCATGGAGGGCAAGGTGGCCGACTGGGGATTCGCCGAGGCGGGAACCGTCTTCACCGTCTGGCGGCGGACCGGCCAGAGCGATGGAACCGGCACGATGTTCCTCTACGACGGCGCCGAGACGGGGCACCGCGAGTTCTTCTACGTCCGCTATAGTGCCAACCCCGACGCGATCGAAGTCGGCGGGTGCGTTTACGATGGAAACTGGAACAACCACTACCTTGCGGTCGAGGACACCGTCGGCCTGGAAAACTGGGCGATTTCCTCCAGTACGCACACCACCGGCACCGAGGATACGCTGCGCATCAACGGCGCGGAGGTCGCCAAGGGCGATCTCTTCTCCGGAGGAATGAACGGGTTGCGGTTGGGGGGATGGATTCTCGGCGGCCGAGGTTGGGAAGGGGACATCCTGGAGTCGATCTTCTTCGAGGGGGCGCTGTCGACCGCGGAACGCCAGGCGATCGAGCTGGCCCTCATGCAGCGGTGGGAGATTCGCGTCGTTCCCGGTGATTTGGACAATGACGGGAATGTTGGGGGAGGCGATTTGGACATCGTCCGCGCCGCGTGGGGAGAGACCGTTTTTTCGGGAAGCTGGGCGGCGGGCGATCCGTCCGGCGATGGGTTCGTGGGATCCGACGACTTGGATATCGTGCGGGCGAACTGGGGATCGAAAGCCGCGGCGGCGATCCCGGAGCCGAGCGTCACCGTGTTGTTGCCATTACTGACGGGATTGATCTACACGCGGCGGGCGGGGCGCCGTGGACATTCCGCTCGATCGGGGCATCCATGGAAGAACGACCGAAGCGCGAGGTGCCGCGGTGGGCTCATTAGAAGAGCTTCTCGGCGCACCGTGAGCGTTTGAGATAGGGCCCGGCCCTTAAACCCGAGAGTCGTTGCCGACCATGTCATAGATCGTCAGCCCGGCGATGCGCGGTTTTCGCGGAATAACCAGGCTCGCGAGATAGCCGGCGCCAACGCAGCACAGGCAGCCGACCGCCGCGTAGTAGAAGAAGTGCAACCGCGTGAATTGTGCGACCGCGGCGACCGCGGCCGCGCTGGAGACGGCTCCGATGAGCGCGCCGATGCCGTGGGCCCGTCGGGTGAAGAGTCCTAGGATAAACAGCCCCGTCAGCCCGCCGCCAAAAAAACCGACGAGTTTCTGGAATACGTCCCAGATCGACCTGACGTCCGAGGCGGCCATCCAAAGGGCGCTTCCGGTCCCGAAAACGCCCAGCGCCACGACGAGAACCCGCGCCAGCCGCAGACGGCTCGCGTCGGTCGCCCGGGGAAAAAACCTGGTGTAGAAGTCGGTCACCCAAATGGTGGCCGTGCTGTGCATTGCGCTGTCGAGGCTGGACATGGCCGCGGCGAAAACGGCCGCGACAATCAGCCCGGAAAGCCCTGGTGGAATCATTTGTACCACGAACAGGGGCACAATGCCGTCCGCCTCGACGTTCGGTGGGAGCATCTCCGGCCGTTGTTGGTAGAAGACGTACAGCGCGGTTCCCAGGGTAAAGACGATGACGGCCCAGGGAATCGACGCGGCGACGTCGGCCCAGAGGGCTCCCTTCGCGCTCCTTTCGTCGGGAGTCGTCAGGTAACGCTGCACGATCGCCTGGTCGGAGGTGAGGCTTCCCAGGCGGATGAAGAAGTTGCCGATGAGAATCGCCCAAAGCGTCGATTGGGTCAGGTCCCAATCGACACTGCCGAGGTGGAACTTACCGTCGGCGTGGGCCGCGTGCCAGAACTCGGCCGGACCGCCGACGTCGGCGATGACGATCCCCACGCACGCAAGGGCTCCACCGATGAGCAGAACCGCCTGCAAGACGTCGGTCCAAATGACCGCTTCGATTCCGCCCAGTACGGTGTACAGCGTGCATAGGACGCCCATTAGGATAATGCACCAGGATTGATCCATTCCGGTCACCGCCGATAGCGCCAATGCCGGCAGATACAGGACAACCGCCATCCGCCCGAGTTGCATCAGGCTGTACTGCACCGTTCCGAAAAGCCGCACCGAGACGTGGAACCGGGCCTCCAGGTACTCGTAGGCGCTGGTGACGTTCAATCGGCGAAAGAACGGGATGTAATAGCGGCAGACGATCGGCACGACCAGGAACCACGTGGCAACGCCGGTGAAGTAGGCCCAATCGGTGGCGAACGATTTGGCCGGAACCGCCATGAATCCGATCGAGCTGACTTGCGTGGCCAGCAGGCTCAACCCGGCCGCCCACCAGGGAATCCGGCGGCCGCCGAGGAAGAAGTCGTCCGTGGAATGCTCCCGGTTCGAAAAATACGCGCCCACAATGACGAGGACCGCCAGATACGTACCGAGCGTAACGTAGTTGACGATACCGAAGGAGGCCGTCCCCCTCGTCGGCGAACCGATCACGACGGGACCCGTTCCCTCCACTTGGACGCGGATTTCCTTGCCGCGACTCCATAACGTCGGTGGTCCGGGGCCAATCGTGGGTGGATTCAGTTCCGTCCACGCCTTCGTCAAGGTGTGGTACGCGAGGAACCTGGCCGCGCCGCCCGACGTATCCAGGACGAGCACGTGGTGGGGACCATAATCCAGCGTGGCGGGGTCCTGAAACGCGACCGGGGCCGATTCGAGGTCGACGGCCCGCGTCGCCGGGCCGACGGATTCCGTTCGGGGGTCGGGCTCGACCGCCTCGGAGGCCGGATCGCGGTACTCCCACGAAAACCAATTCGCGCCGCCGGCCGCGCATGGTGAAGCCGGAATAAGCACCGCCGTGGCGATCAGGAAGATACGGCCGGCAGTGCCCCTGTTCCCATTGAGACTCATCCGCGGTCCTTCCTTCGAATCGTTCGAGCCGGCCTAACAGTCATCCCCTTACACGGCCGAACCTGACTATTCCTTCAACGTCAAATGCACCATCAACACGAACCGCGAGTCGTCTCCCTGCACGTCGCCGCAAAGCCGCAACCATCCACCAAAATGCCGGATGCGGACGAAGTAGTCGCCGTTGGCGGTGATGGGGTCGAACGCGGTCCCCTCGTCGGCCCAGTGAATCCCGTCGGCCGAAATCTGGACCTTCACTCGCAATAGCGGCTGTTCGCCGACGATTTCCTCGGCGCGAACGAAAAAAATCGCCTCGCTCGCCCAGCCCGCTTCGTACGGTTCCGTGGCGAAGGAGCCGGTGACGGTCGTATGACGTTCGAGAACGACGTTGGCGAAGTGTTTCATAATCGGAAAACGCAAGTCAGGAGGCAAAAAACAAAGACATCACCGATCCAATAATCCAAAGGTCCCGGTCGTCGAGACTATTCGCACGAGATGACGATGGAATCGACGAACAGGAAAACGCGCCGGGCCGTGTCGGTCTCTATCCAGAGGACCGGATTGAGCAGCCCCTGGATGCCGGCGTACGGCTTCACCAGCGTCGGCTGCGTGCCGCGGAGGTCGAAAACCTGCGACCCGCATTGAAGTTCAACATACTCCCGCTTCGCCGAATCGAACATCAGCCGCAGGTACATCCAGTTGATCTTGTCATCGCTCTCGTTGTAGCACAAAAGCTGCTCGCCGCCGGGAACGAAGACATATCCGTCGGTCCGCCCGTCCGGATAGCGGCGACCGTACCACATAGGGTCGACGCCGCGGCGGTTCCATTCTCCGGAACATCCATAGGCCCAGTCCTCGTCGGAGACCTCGGCCGCTTTGAGAATCTGCCAGCGGCGTTTGAGTTCCCCGTTGACGCTGTTGAGGTACCGCGCCCCCACGAAGTAGCGGTAGGCCTCGTCCTGGACATCGAAACAGGCTCCGAAGGCACGGATATCTTTTTCTCCCAGGCCGATGCGATCCTGCTCCGGCGTGTAGGTAAACCACATCTCGAGCTGGATTCTCCCCTTCGGTCGAAAGGTCGCGAGTCGCTTGATTGCGTGAGAGATACCCCCTGGAGCGGGGGGGTCCTCATAGCGATTCGCTTGCGGCTTCGTCGCCAACTTCAGGGAATAAATGCCGGACATCGCGCCGTGCGTTCCCGAGTACCCAAACGAGGCGGTGCTGAGCATTATTGGTCCCCACCGGGTCTTTTCGATGATGCTCTTCCGCGACGTGAACCCGGGTTTGGTGAAATTGGGCATCAGTTCCATCCAGCCGCAGAGGCCGTTATTGAAATCGTCCGCCGCCAAAACCGTGGGAAGGGGATGAAAACGGGTCGTCTGGGGTATCATTAGCGGGAATTTTCCGAAAAATCGTAGCGGATCACGGTTGGGAGTGTTGACCCAATCCAGACTTGATGATAAAAATGACACTGTTGTTCAACTGATGCATCAGTTGAACAACGCCGATTATAAGCTGGCTCGTAACGAAGAGCAACCCCCTTGAGCACTCAAACTCGAAAAGATCAGGCCTACTATCACATTCGAGCCAAGATATTGAACCATCATCTTGGCCCCGGAGACCGCGTCTCCCATCGAGAGCTGGCCAGGGAGATCGGCGTCAGTTTTACGCCCGTCCGCGAGGCGATCAACCAGCTCACTAGCGAGGGACTCCTGGAATGCTCCCCCCAAAGGGGTACTTTCGTGGCCGAATTAACCCGGGAAGACCTGGCGGAGCTTTACGACATTCGCGAGGCTCAGGAGTCGCACGCCGCATCCAAGATCGCCGGCGGCGCTTCACCGAGCGACCTGGCGGAGATGGAACGGCACGTCCAGGAGATGCGGCGGATCATTGAGGCGCTCGGACCATCCGAAGCCGCCCCTTGGCCCCCGGAACTGGCGGACCGCTGGCAGTTGGCCGACGCCGGGTTCCATCTCGCCATTCTTCGTGCCGCTAGAAACCGCCGCGCGCTCAAAATGGTCGGACAGTATCGTGTGATGACGAAAATCTTCGCGCAGCGCAAAACCCACCGGCCGAAGGATGACCTCGAACTGGTCGTTTCGGAACACTCCGCCGTCCTGGCGGCCGTCCGCGACGGAAATGCCGACGAGGCCCGTCGGGTCATGGCGGCACACATCCGCCGAGGCTGCACCTTGGCACTAGCCGCGTTCGATCGGAATCGTATCGAGCAGGCGGCGGGCGGCGTCCCCTGGATCGTCTACCCGCACGACCTGGAAGAACGCATCGAAGCAATGGAATAGTAAGGAGGAAACCGAATGCCCCCCCGGTCCACGATTCTTCTGTTACCACTATGCCTCTTCGGATGGGCCCAGTCTCCGGCGAACGAGCCCGTCCCCCGGGGGTTTTCGATCCCGCTGGTCGACCTCTCGCAAGAGACCGACAAGCACGTGATCGTCGAGCCTGGAACGGAAACGGTCTACCAGGGCCATCCGACCACGGTCTTGTTGCCGGACGGGAAGACGATTCTCGCGGTCTGGACGCGAGACCACGGGGGACCGTGCGGGCCGATGAAGAAGAGCACCGACGGCGGTTTGACGTGGGAGGACGTCGAAACGCCGCCGCAATGGCGTGAAATGCGGAATTGTCCGGCGATCTATCGCTTGACCGATCCGCAAGGAACGACGCGGCTGGTTATCTACGCCAAAAAGCAAACACCGCCCGGGAAGAACGATTCGGAAATCGTCCGCGCCGTTTCCGAGGACGACGGAGAGACCTGGTCCGAAATGGAGGGAATCGGGATCGTTTCCGTCATGCCGTGGTGTACGGTCGTGCCGATCGAGGGGGGCGAAAAACTCCTGGCGGCGACGAACGCGCGGCGCGCGGACGACCCCGATCCCCGGTCGAACAACGTCATTCAGAGCGTTTCGACCGACGGCGGCCTGAGCTGGTCCGAGCCGCGGATCATCTGCGACATGCCGGACTACAAGCCGTGCGAGCCGTTCATCCTCCGTTCCCCGGACGGCGGACAATTGCTGTGCCTGATGCGTGAAAACACCAGGAAGCTCAACGCCCTCTACATGACCTCCAACGACGAGGGAGCGACCTGGTCGGAACCGCGGCAACTCCCGGGAAGCCTCAGCGGCGACCGGCATCAGGTGAAATACGCCCCGGACGGCCGGCTGGTGGCCGTCTTCCGCGACACGGCGGTGAAGAGCCCGACGAGAACCCACTTCGTCGGCTGGGTGGGGACCTACGACGACATCATCGAAGGCCGCGAGGGCCAGTACCGCTTGAAGCTGCTGCACAGCTACAAAGGCGGCGACTGCGGCTACCCCGGTCTGGAACTCCTGCCGGACGGGACGTTCGTCGCGACGACCTACATCAAGTACTGGCCGGATGCCCGAAAGAACTCGATCATCAGCGTCCGGTTCCAGTTGGCGGAAACGGATAAGGTTGCCCTAGATACCAATTGAAATGGCAGGAATACGAGAGATGTTTTGACTTTTTCCCATCAATTCTGTTCAATTGCAGTAGAAGGAGGTTGTAATGGTTCGTCTGACCATCACATCAACAGTATGCCTGGCCGTTCTCTGTGTCGGCCCCGGCATCAGTTGGGGCAATGTTATCGTCAATGGGGATTTTGAAGACACCACCGGTTGGGGCGATTTGGGGACCGGCGACGTGCCGGCGGGTTGGGGCGGCACCAATTGCGCAGTAATGCAGACCGGCGAAAATGCGATCGGAGGAACCGGAACCTCCGCCCTCATGGTCGCGGGGACCGGCAAGATCACACAGAGTTTTGACCAGACCTCACCGCAATGGCGCAAGGAACTCGACTTCGCGTCCGAGGACCCCGGAGACGCCTCGGCCAGAAGCCTTACCGGGTCAATCTTCAACTCCGGCAACGCGCTGATCACGTATCGCGTCAACGGCGACGGTGATTTTCAGGTCTTTGAACGCGGTGGGGCAGGCTGGTACACGCCGAGCGGTTTGGCCAAAGCGGTGATCTTCGACGACGACGTGGAGTCCATGCCGCTAGTCCATCACTTGACGATGGTGGGACATTTCCATCTGGAAATACCCAATTACGACATCATATTAACGAACTCGAACAACCAGGTGTTCGAGGCTCTCGGTTTGACGTCATGGAACAAGCCGGGCGATGGCCTTGGCCCGACAACTGGCCAGGGTATCGACATGATCGACCCCTCAACAACCATTTCGACGGCTGATTATCTGATTGACAATATCGAAATCGTCTCCGAGGGGGCCATCCCGCCGAACCTCTTTATCAACGGAGACTTCGAAGACACCGCCGGCTGGGGGGGATTGGGAACGCCTCAGCCTCCTCCCGGGTGGGCGAGCACCAGCAACCCCGCGGTCATGCAGAGTGGGATCAACGCGATCGGTGGAACCGGAACCTCGGCGTTGATGGTTGCCGGCGGCGGAAGCATCGCGCAGGATTTCGATGAGACGGATGCCCAATGGCGGCGCGATCTGGACTTCGCCTCGGAGGACCCCGGAGACGCCTCGGCCAGGAGTCTGACCGGGTCGGTATTCAACTCCGGCAACGCGTTGATCACGTACCGCGTCAACGGCGACGGCGATTTCCAGGTGTATGAACGTGGCGGCGCGGGCTGGTACACGCCGGACGGCTTGGCCGGCGCGGTCATTTTCGACGACGACGTCGAGTCGATGCCGCTGGTACATCATCTGACGATGATCGGGCATTTCCATCTCGAGACGCCGACCTACGACATCATCGTAACGAACTCGAACAACGAGGTGTTCGAGGCACTTGGCCTGACCTCGTGGAATAGACCCGGGGATGGCCTCGGCCCCGAGACCGGCTGGGGAATTGACAGAATGGACTTCGGTACCAGCGCGTCGACCGCCGATTACCTGATCGACAATATCACGCTCTCCGGCGGCGGTGCTCCCGGCGTCGAGGGGGACTTGAACGGCGACGGCATGGTCGGCAGCGCCGACTTGGACATCGTCCGCGGCAATTGGGGACAGACGGTCGAACCAGGTTGTCTTTCCTGCGGCGATCCCTCCGGCGACGGCACGGTCGGCAGCGCCGATTTGGACATCGTCCGCGCCAACTGGGGGGCTACCGCCGCGGCCGCGGTTCCCGAGCCGACTTGCTGGGTATTGCTGGCCGGCGCGTTCGGCGCGTGGATGCTACGGAGAAACGGGAAGTGAACCGTCTCCTTGCGCGGGGAAAGGGCGTTTGCTCTTTCCCCACGCGATTTTCCGACGGTCTTGCCTTTTGGCGCAAGCAAGACTCGCTCGCCGGGGTTTAGGATATTATGTGAGAAAAGGGATGCCATGAAATCCGAGAGAGCGTTTACCTCTGTAGGGGCCGTTTGTCAACCGTTTTTTGGTGTTGGCATTAAA
>CAZFQG010000176.1:0-13474 GCA_964520785.1 uncultured Planctomycetaceae bacterium
AGCCGCTCCAGGGAGGACGGTACTCCGCGGGGCGCAAAGCCGCCGCGCATCGGATTCGCGCGGTACATCGGCCACGCTGCATCCCTCGCGTCGACCGCTTCCCCGATAGCATCATAAGCGGGGCCTCGCTCCAGGCGCACCGCGTCGGCCTCCGCGTGGGTATCGTACTCGCGCCGGCTCTCACTCTTGCTCTCGCTCTCGCTCTTGCTCTCACGACCGCGAGGTTCGAGCCCGGAGCTGAGAGCGAAGAAACCATCCATCCGCACCGCCGGATAGCAGAAGCACTGGTGCGGGGGGACATAGAATAGGCCATTGGCCGGGACCATCCCGCTCACGCACGGACCACGGAACCAATTGTGCCTGGCGTGCTGATCGTCCCGCAGATCGAGGAACTCGCTGCCGCGTTGGCCGGTAATCAGGTAACGGCAGGTCGCCCGGTCGGTATAACACCGCCGGTGATGCCCCGACTCCAGCACGCTCCGCGTCCTCAAGGTCTTCACCAACCGGCCGGTTTTCACCTCCCGGGCCTCGAAGCGGGGCTGTCCCCACCAGATCAGGTTCCCGACGACGAAGAGGTCCGGATACCGGCCTCGCGAGCCGGCCCCCGGCCCCTCCCACAGCGGTTTTCCGGTGGCCGGAGAATAGGCGCTGACCGCGCCGGATTGCACGACGAGCACCGCGTCGTCGTGCGCGATCACGCCGGCCGGACGCAGATGCGTCTCTTGCCGCCACAAAACTTCCCCGGTCCGTGCATCGAGCCCCACCAAATCCGACCGGCCATGGAAAAACACCCGACCGGCCGCCGCGCATAAGCTCCGGTTGATCAGTACGCCCGGCTCATGCCGCCAGACGGTCGTCCCGTCCTCGGGACGGATGGCCGTAACGGCATTACCGGGTCCGCGCGAGACCGCCAGCAGGAGGCCGTCGAAGAGGATGAATTCCGCCACCGGGGCGGTCTGCTCGAAGGTGCGCTTCACCTCGCCGGTCTTCCCGTCCAGGGCCGTAATAGGAGCCCCGAATCCGAGCGTGGCGTAGAGGGTATCGGCATGCGCCACGAATAGACGCTCGACATTGCCCGGCCGGGTGCGCAGGCCCAACCAGGTGTTTGGATCGTTCTCGCGAGGCTTACCGCTCCACGCCCGCCAGCCCCAATCCGGCAGAGGGCGTTTCCACGACTCCACGCCGTTGAAGGCGTCTCGGCACGCGAGCACCCACCGCGGGGGAAATCTGGCGTCGGTGATTCCGATGGGCCCTTCATCCAATACGTAATAAACGCGACCTCCGGCGGAAATCATTCCGGAAAGGCCGGATTCGATCTCGTGGCTCCGCATCACGCGCGGACCCGCCTCCCACTGGAGATGCTTCGGCGGCCCCACGTGGGTGTCGTTCGATGCGCCGGTGTTGCCCGAGTCGTAACGATAGTGTGGCCATTCGTCCAGTCCCAAAGGCCGCGGCTTGACCAGCTTCTTCCATCCGAGCGGTCCCCGCGCGTAAAGCGTGCCACCCGGCACGAGCACCCGCATCAACTCCGCCATGTCGGGCTCGCCGGCCGACCCGGGCCAGAACAACACGTTGACCAGGTTGTCGGTATAGGGCAGCCTGCCCCCCTCCCAATACTTGAACGTCACCCGGCCATCCGCCTCGGACGACCGCGCATGGCGCCTCGCCCGGTCGAGTTCGTCCCAGTTGTTTCCGAGCCCTTGCACGACCAGCGCGTTGCCTTTCGCGAGGGCGGCCGTACGTTCTCCATCGCCGCAATTCACGTGAACCACGATTCCGCCGCGAACACCGCTTTCGCGAAGCAACCGCTCCAGGCTTGAACCGGCCGGCGGGAAAGTCGCCGGATCATCCGTCGTGGGCTCGGGAACGGGGCCCGCCGACACGCGCGCCGCCACGAAGCACACCAGGCATCCGACCGCCAACCTTCTCCAAGACCGTCGACTTCGAAACCTTTGATCGCTTCTCATGAACTTCCACTAAAACTGTTGGCCTCGCACGACCGGCTCGCGTACCGTGGTCCGCTCGGTATGTGAATGGATCGCGTAGGCCGGATTCATTGCGATTGGCTCAAGAAACTTGCGGACGCGTCCGCAGTGGCTGCCGTTGGTCGTTCCGTCGACCGATCCGAAGAGGACGCCGGCAAGGGTGCCGTCGCCGTGGAAGATGGGCCCGCCGGAATCACCGCTCCGAGACGGAGTCGTCACTTCCAGAATGTCCTCCGGCTCCTTCATGCCGGGGGCACAATACTGGAGCATTCGGCCCGAGGACTGACGGTAGGTTCCCCCGCCATAGCCGGCGATGGTCAGAGGGTCCCCAATTTCGGGGATACGATCCGAGATGGCGACCGGGTGGATGTTGGGACGTGGAATCGCCAAGGCGGCCAGATCCCAGGTCTTGTCCGTCGCCAGGATAGTAGCCACGTAACTCGCGCCGTTGGGAAAACGCACGCGGACTTCCCCCACCCGGTCGCGGACGACGTGCCAATTCGTCAAAATGATCCCATTGGTGTCGGAAACCCCGACGAGGGTACCCGAACCATGGTATACGACATCCATTGCTCCTTCCACGTCGAGCCGCGCGACCGCCGGGTGCCTCCCGTCGACCGTTGCCGGCAATTTGGGCTCGGGAATTGCCTCGCGGTTATTGAGGACCTCTTCGCGCCGTGCGTTGAGCGCGGGGCTCATTTTCACGAATACGTTGCGGATGCCTTCCGGTTCCGTCGGCGGACGCTCGGATAATGCCTCGTGGTGGGGGCTGACGTGTCGCGCTCCGTGCGGGGCCGGATAGTCGCGGTTCTGCGCGACAACCAAATCGCAATCGTGGAAGAAGATGGCCGCGGCAAGGAGGAAAATCAAGGAAAGGAGAAACAAACCGTGTGGAAGAGAGGGGAGGGGGAGGACGAGTGCTTTTCTCATACGCGGTAGTCTCAACTTGGGAAGCCGAACAGTCCTATCGAAAAAGTGGGCTTACGTCATCCGTCGATGCTAATCGGACCGCCTCCGAGCTTCAAACGAAATCCAGGAAAACACCCCGATTTCGCGAGTTTTTTCGCCGATAACCCAAGAAAACCACCCCGTTTGGCAGAACCCGACCACTTTTTTCCTAGAACGCCGGGGCAAAGTGCTATGGTTGGAAAACGGCCGTTCCGTGTCGCGCCGGCGTGGTAAGAGACGGGCGGCGGTAGTCCCCCCCAAAACAATGGATGCAACGCTGTCGGCCGGGTCCAAGGAAAGGTGCGAGCACGACCTACCAGACGGAACGACGATTCCACGACCGATCGGAACCAAGCTCAAGACCAGGAGTAAGGGGGTCGTCTCGACGATTCCACTGAACTCTTAAGAGCAGGAGGACGCCGGACCGATCGGTTTCGGCGTCCTTCTCTCTTATCGACCCGAGAGTCCGCGAACCACCCGGGAAAACGGCCAAAGTCGGCCCGCGCTAGAACCGCAAGCGGTCGTCTTCTCCCTTGAGTTCCATCAGCCGGCGATGGATGATGTCCTCGCGGGCCTCTTCGCGGGCTTGAACGTTCTCGAGCAGCTTTCGCAGTTCGCGCTCGATCCGTTCGATTTCGAGCTTCCGGCGTTTCTGGCGGATCGTGAAGTGTTCATTCACGACGTCGGCGAGTTCCTCGGCGATCTTCTCGCGTTCTTCGCCTTCGGTCTGGCGGAACCGTATCGCCAGTTGATGGCTCTTGTGCTCAAGATTTCGGTCAACTTGGTCCAGCTCGAACATTTCCGGGTCGGCGGGGTGCCCCGGCATTCCCCCCATTCCCATCTCCATGCCTCCACCCATCGGCCCTCCACCCATCATGCCGGGTCCGAAGGGTACACTACCCGGCTCCATTACCCCCGCCCCTCCCATGCCGGGCATCCCGGGCGCCGGTCCTCCCGGACCCATTCCCGGCCCTCTGCCGGGCATCATCCCGCCGGGCATCATTCCGCCGGGCATTCCCTCGTGACGTCCGCGAGGAGGATCCCCGTCCGGCCGCTGCGGTTGCATCGGCATCGGCCCGGACTCCATCCCCATTTCCGTCGGGGGGCGTTCCCCGTCCCATTCCATGGAGCGTTTCGGCCGGCGGGGAGGCGCGCCGCGGTCCGGGGGACCGTCGCCGCGCGGGCGGGGAGCGTCGTCGAGACGTTCGACGGCCGGCTTCGGCGGCCGGTCCCTTTCGCGGTCTTTCTCTCTCTCTTCGTCGGCGAAGGCCGATTGAGCCGCGGCGAAGAAGAGTGCCAGGAATGGAATCACGATCAAATAGCGTCGCATGATTGAAACTCCCTGTGTAATAGGATGTCTGGTAGAAAGATATGTGGGTTGTATTCATCGCGACCAAGGTTGACCGGCAGACCGACACCATGGCGCCTCGTCAAATCGAATTGGTCCGCAATTCCTCACGAAGCGCCTCGAGGCGCCGAGAGAGGGGCGATACCTCGCACTCGGCGCTCGTCGTGGCGTTCACCTCGAACAACAACACCCTGCGGCGGACGCTTTCGATTTGCATATCCCAGTCGTCGTCCCACGGCGGCAGATCGTTTACTCGCGATCTAGCGGGGCGAGGGGAGGCTGCCGTCTTCTCCTCCGTTGGCGCGGGACCGGACGGAAGCAGGATGCACGCGAGCAGCGCTACCGCCGCCACGCTCGCCGCCGCGGTGAACGCCGCGAGCAACCCCCGCCACGCGTTCCGGCGTCGCGATGCACGGCGCCACGTCTGAAGCGGCTCCTCTCCTTGGGGAACCGCCGCTTCCAGAAGCGACCCGAAAGCCAGCCAGGCATCTCGGGTTTCTTTCATCGCCGGATCGCACGCGGCACGCGGATCGTTCGACGTTATTCGCAACAATTCTTGTTCGTTCATTTTGACACTCGCACAGCGGCTTCACCAAGCCGTTTCCGCAATTGTTCCAACCCCCGGCGACAATGACTCAGCACCGTGTTCACCGGTATCTCCATCGTCTCGGCGATTTCGGCGAACGGTAGTTGCCCGTAATAGCGAAGCAGCAACACTCTGCGGTGATCCGGACCCAATTCGTCCAGGGCGGTGGCCAGGAGACCGGCCTGCTCGTTTTGCACCGCCAGCAAGGCCGGATCGTCCGCGGCCGGAACGGAGTCGAGCCCCTCGGACGATCCCCGAGGGCGCCGGGCTCCCTCGCGGAAGCGGTCCGTCGCCAGGCGGTCCGCGATCCGCAGCAGATAGGCCCTCGCGTTCCCGTTCTCCCGGTACCGGCCCCGCGCCTTCCACGCGCGCAGGAAGACCTCCTGGGTGAGATCGGCCGCCGCCTGGTCGCGCGTCACCGCCCAGAGATATCCCTGAACGGCCCGGCCGTGCTCTCGAACCCAGTCCTCGAATCGCCGCGTATCGGAAGAGGCCGGTTTCGAATCGCTCATCGCTTTATATAGGATAACGCAGCGACGGAAAAATTATTGCGGCGTTTTTTTGATGAACCGCGCATTGAACCACCCGTCGGACGTGTCTCGTCGTCGATCTGGCAGCGGTCCTTGTTGAACGCATTGGCTTGGAGAAAACGCGAGTAAATTTCAGATTATTCATTGCAACTTCCTTCCGTGGTAGAGCGGTGGAATAGTCCATTTGTCGGAGGGTACGGGTTCGCGACTGAATATGCTTGGCACCGCCCCGCTTCAATTCAACGGCGAATGACCCTTTTATGTCCTGCTCGTGAAAGAAAACGCGATCTCACGGCCTATTGGACGGTATCCAGAGTACCAGATTGGTTCTCGGAGGCCGTTACTCTTTTGGAGGAGATTTGCAGTGAGAAGTCCTATGAAGAGGCTCGCAGGGGGTAGCGTGTTTTGTCTGGCGGGCATCCTCGTTCTAACCATTTGTGGGGGGTGGGCGATTGGTGATACGATTGAGCACATCCCGGTCTTTCCTGAAGACTGGACCAGCGTGAGGTCAACTGGGCCTGCTAATGGCCTGACTGGGAAAGGCGCTTACGAAGACAACGATGCCGTCAAGCTAGAGTGGCTTGTCACGGCCTATGAGGCCGGTAGTCCGTTCAAGTATCAATACACATACACCTTTTCGGGCACCGGATTTGATGCGCAGGGCGGCGGCTTAAGCCACTTCACGCTGGATATTTCCGACGACGCATTCTCTGCGACGGGTCAGCTCAAGGACGGCGTGATCGAGAACGCGCAATTCAAGGAAGGTGAGAACGATTGGGAGCCTATTAAACCAGGTGATTTCGAAGCCAGCGGCTTGCTCGACGGGATTACCAGCGCGGTGAAATTTGACCTCGGTGGCGACACGCAACCGTATGCTTATCAATTTGACTCGAATCGTCCGCCGGTGTGGGGGAGTTTCTATGTCAAGGGTGGACTGGGCGAGGTGGCGAACAACGCGCTTTGGCAAGTTGACGCCAAATTAACGGAGGAAATAAACTGGATCGCCGTACCGAACAGTGAAGACACGGGCGTCATCATTCCCGAGCCGACCGGTTTCCTGGTTTGGCTGGGGATTGTGGCAACCTGTTGGATTGGCGTCTGCAGAAGGCGTTGAGGCGCTGCCGCGGAATGGCACCCGACGTGGGAGTCTCCCGGAGGATTCCTAGTTCGCGCGGTTCTGTCCTGGACCTGAATCGGATTAGGTTTCGCGGCGAAGAGGAACCGAGTTTTCTCTGGCCGGCGTGGTTTGAATGGTGACGTTCTCGGCCTTTAACCAAGCCGTCCTCCCTCCAAAACCTACTTCGGCAAATACCCCGCGCTGGATTCGAAATACCGTTTGCGCCGGACGACCACGCGTTCGGCGCATTCTTCCTTTTCCGCGCGGAGGTCTTCCAGGTTGGCGCGGCAGTAGCGGCAGCCGATGGTTTTGAGATGGAAGTCGACATAGTCGGCCCGGTCGGCCGGGAGCGCGTCGAGAAGGTAGGCGCCGAGTTCTTCACGTGAGAGACACGTAATGCGGCGGTTCCGCCAGATGCCGCCGAGCGTGTGCAGCGGCGATTCGCGCTGAGCGTTGAGCATGGAGACGCGGCGGACGAGTGAAGGGTCGTCCCGGAGCCGCTTCTCCACGTCGGCCATTTTCTCGGGGGGGAGTGCCTCGTCGAGGAAGGCTTGCAGCGTCGATTGCCGTAGTTCCCGCTGGCTCATTCTTCGTACAACTCCGGAAAGACGTCCTTGGGCAGTTTCTGCTTGGTGACCGCGCCGCGGAGCCTGGTGAGGAAATCGAACTTGTGGTTCGCCACGGCCTGTTCCGTAAGACCCAGCGTCTCGGCGACTTCCTTGTTCGCCCGGCCGCGGACGAAGAGGAGTTCCACGCACTTGATTTTGATCCAGTCCCCCCGCTTCCGCCACTTGGCGATTTGTTCCTCGATGGCACGGCCCAGGGACGATTCCTCGTAGTGCTTCCGCTCGCTGCTGCGCATAATGCTGCTGGCCGCGCGGCCCCGGCCGGGCGGTTCCCAGGAACTGGTCCGGGTGGAACTGGAGACGAAGGGGATCGTGGGGCGGCGCCCTTCGCGGCGGAGGTGGTCCGTCAGCTTGTGCGCGGTAATCGAAAACAGGTAGCTCTCCAGCGAGCGCCGCTCGTCGAAGTTGGGAAGGCTCGTGACGAATCCGATGAATGTCTCCTGGACGATATCCTCGGCCGTCGCCGTGTCGGCGACGCGGTTGCGGACGAATGCCAGAAGCCGCCCCTCGTACCGCGCAATCAGTGCCGTCCACGCATCGGCATCCCCTTGCCGGACGCGGTCGATCAACAACTTCTCGGATTGTGATTGCGATACGGATTCGGACATGAAGGTACTCAGGGCAACTGATGCCCCATCTTATCCCGCTTCGTCGCCAGGTACGTGCTGTTGAACTCGTTCACCGGGCCGAGGATGGGCACCTGGTCGACGACTTCGAGGTCGAAACCGCCGTAGATGAAGGCGTTGGTCTTTTTCGGGTTGTTCGTGAGGAGACGAATCTTCGAAAGCCCCAGTTCCTTGAGTATCTGGATGCCGATGCCATAGTCGCGGCTGTCGGCGGCGTGGCCCAGCTCCACGTTCGCCTCGACGGTGTCGTACCCGTCATCTTGAAGCTTGTACGCCTTGATCTTCTCCGTCAGGCCGATTCCCCGGCCCTCCTGCGGAAGATAGACCAATACGCCGGACCCTTCCTGGCTGATCATCTCCAGCGCCATCGTGAGTTGGTCGCCGCAGTCGCATCGCAGCGACCCGATCAAGTCGCCGGTGAAACACGAGGAGTGCAGCCGGACCAGCGGAGCCGCCACCTTGGTCGGGTCGCCCATGACGATGGCGACCGGTTCCTGCGTTTCGTACTTGACCCGGTACGCCACGATCCGGCCGGAACCGAACTTCGTCGGCAGGTCCGCCTCGGCGACCCGTTCCACGAGCCGCTCGCTCCGGCGGCGGTACCGGATCAGCTCCTCGATGGAGATGATCTTCAACTCGAATTCCTCGGCAATCGCGTAAAGTTCTTCGCGATTCGCCCGGTCGCCGCCGGCCGCGAGGATTTCGCACAGCGCGCCGGCCGGCTGGACGCCCGCCATGCGGCACAAATCGACGGTCGCTTCGGTGTGCCCCGCCCGGCGCAACACCCCTCCTTCCATCGCCACCAGGGGAAACAGATGCCCCGGCCGGACGAAGTCCTTGGGGGTGCTGTTGGGGTCGACGATCGCCTGAATGGTCTTCGCCCGTTCCGGCGCGGTTATTCCGGTGCGGTTCGACTTGTGATCGACCGGAATCGTAAAATTCGTTCCCAGCGGGGCCGTGTTGTGCTCCACCATCATGTCGAGCTGAAGCCGCTCGCACACCTCCGGCAGAATCGGCATGCAAAGCTGGCCTCGGCCGTGCGTAATCATGAAGTTGACGATTTGGGGGGTGATTTTCTCCGCCGCGCAGATGAAGTCCCCTTCATTCTCGCGGTCTTCATCATCCATCACAATAATCACCTCGCCCCGGGCGATGGCCTCGACCGCGGCGTCAATCGTCGAAAGACGGTGTGACACGAAATACAACTCCTTCGCGTATAGAAGGTTTGGCGGTGGAAAGAAAGGACCGGCATCTTGTCCCCTCTACCCACATTGTTTACACTGCATGTAGAGAAATGCTCAAACGACCAACCTCCTATTCTATCGTCGGTTCCTGATTTTTCTAGGAGGCGCCCTCCAGCCAACGTTGAAAAACGCTCTTTTTCTGGTTTTCGCTTTGATTTCCAGGGCCATTTCGCGAAATACGGTTATAGAGCCCTTCATTTCGACATACTCCAGGCAGCAGAATTGGGTTAATGAAAAGACGTTTTTTTCTTATTCCATTATTAATCCCCGTCCTGGTGGAGGTTTCCGAGGCTCAGGCAGTCGAGTACTCCGTCAAGAGAGACGTCGTGTTCACCAAAACCGAAACCGGTGCACTCCGTGCAGACATGTATCTGCCACGTGTGGAGGGTCCTCGCCCCGCGGTAGTCGTCGTCCATGGCGGCGCGTGGATGGGGGGGAATCGCCGACAGCTCGCCTGGTTGGCCCGAGTGCTGGCCGAGCAAGGGTTCGTGGCCATGGCGATCAACTACCGGCTGGCGCCGGCGCATCCGTTCCCCGCCCAATTGGAGGACTGCCAGGCGGCCGTCAAGTGGCTGAAGCAGAACGCCGAGACATACCATGTCGACGAAGACCGGGTCGCCGCCTGGGGGTACTCCGCCGGAGGGCACTTGGCGGCGCTCCTCGCCGTGGCTTCCCCCGGCCTCAAAGCGGTCATCGCGGGGGGCGCTCCCTACGATTTCCGGTCGATTACCTCCGACAACCGGATGCTCTGCTTCTGGCTTGGGGCCACGCGGGGCGAGAACCCACAGATCTATGAAGCCGCGTCGCCGGCCTGTTTCGTGGCGAAGGGGGTACCGGCGTTCTTCATGTACCACGGGCGGTACGACCGGATCGTACCGCCAATTCAAGCGATCCAGATGGCGCAGTTACTGAAAAGTGCCGGCGCGACCGCGGAGATTTTCTGGACCGAAACGGGCCACGTCGGAACCTTGTTCGAGGACGCGCCCGTCGAGAAGGCCGTAGAGTTCTTGAAGGAGCATCTCGGCGAGGAGAACGAGAAGACCGAGCAGGAAGACGGCCAATAACGCGGCAAAAACGGTGTCAATAGCCGTCTCCTCGGGCGGCCCCGATAGATTGCCTATCAGGGTGCCTCCGGCATAAGAGGCCCCCGCGGTCCGCGCAACGGTATCATTCGCCCGCGGCGCGATCCGCGCGGTCGAATTGAATCGCCAGTCTCAGGGCATCCGCGATCAGGCCGGCCGACTCGTGGATTCGCAAAAGCAAGTCAAGCAAAGCAGCGGCGATGTCGGCGGCGGCGTTCGGAGTAAGATCGCCGCGGCGACAGCGTTTGCGGATGACGTTCATCGCCTCGACCCAGATCAGCTCGGGGGCCGACAACTGGGGGAGCGTCCGCACGCACCGCTCGGCGGCTTCGGAATGGTCCTCTTCGAAGAACAGTTTGACGATGATGCCTCGCATCTGTCCGGCGCTATTGGCGAATCTCGACCGAAACGTTGCCGAATTGCAAGGCAATAGGGAATCAGAAGTGACTGATACGGAATCGATGGACAGCTACACTGAAGTGCGACGCGTTCGCAAGGAGATGTCGGAACGAGCCGGGCATGAAATCCGCGCTTTGATCGCATCAATCAGTGACAAATGGCCGGATGAGGCCGCACTCACGATCGACCCCGGCACAAAGGTGGAACAATGCGACGCCACCGAGCGGTCGAAAACGTCGTTTGTTAGTGGCGAGGCGTCTCCGGCTCGCCGTTGATCGCCGCCGTTGGGCCGAGATCGAGGCAGTAATAAAGGCGGTTTACCCTACAATCGAGACAGGGATTCAATAGCCCTCTTCAGGCTAGGTGAATTGCCCGCGGCTCTCGCCGGCACCCAAGCGCTGTTAACGAAATCGCAGATTCTCTCGTTGTATTGCGGGCCAACGTGAGCAGAGCCACGAGGTAGCATGTCCTTGTGCCAATTCTTGCAGCCCTTTCGACGAATGGCATTCAGAAGTTCCTGCTTCGGGTCGCCCAAATCATCCGGATCTCTTGGGATATTCGTCGGGGATATCCCAAGATACCGAGCCAACGCTTCGCGGTCTGCCATGAGCCAAGCCTCGACCTCTCGCACGGCAACACGAAACCAAAGGGCCGTAGGCAAATCGATCGGTTGGCCGGGAGTCAGCAGGAACCAGTCACGAATGAGCGTGGGCGCGCATTCCCCTTTATCCAGATCCGTGAGCGTGAACAGGTTGCCGCGACCCATTTCCAGGAGACTCCTCGTGCGGACCTTCAACTGGCCAAAGCCGCCAAGCACCTTCGGAAAGCCGGGGCGGAAGACAATTCGGATATCTTCACGCCGTGCGTTCTGAACTGTCACAAGCTTCCGCAGTACCGCTGACGACGGTTCGTCCTCCACAAACGAGAAGCAGTGGATGTCGCGCATATCAGATCTTCCCAATCGAAGTAGCCGTTCTCGGGAGAAGGATGTCTGCCGGCGACATTCCTGCCCGGAGCGCACCAACATCATCCTCGTCGGGCGTTTCGATTGTGGTAGATTCCCCTTTCTCGCCTGGCTGCAAGATCAAGAAGCCGGCGTCAATATCGTTGTTTGATAGAAGCGACTCGCTATGCGTGCTCACCAGAATCTGCCCTCCCGCCGTCTTTCTGGAACGGCGGGCATCGAGGATCATGGCTGGAATCTGCTTGACGATTCCGGTGTGCAATGATAGTTCCGGTTCCTCGATCAGTATCAAGCTGTTTGACGCGAGTAGCGTCCATGTGAGGGCGATCATGCGCAAAGTTCCGTCGGAGAATTGGTCCTCCCGCTGCCATGCTCCTCTAGGACGCCAATGAATGTAACGCATTTCAAGGTGCGGAGTCCCTTTGACCTCGTCCTGGACAAACCGCAACTCCTTGAAGTGAGGGATTGCCTTCTTGAGGATCACTTCAATTCTCTTGAGCCGAGAGTCGCGAGTTCGCTTTGTGGTCGAAGCAATTTCCTCAAGGAACTGCTGCCCGAACGGGTCCGATTCCATGTCTCCCGGCGACATCTGGCGACCGTACTTCAGAAGCTGCGGAACCAAATGAAGGTACAGGATTTCTTCAAGGAAGCTTGGGATTTCGCGAAACTTCCGGTTCATGTTGACCTGTTCCAGGTGCGTTTGCGTGAGTCGTTCCTTGTCCGCCTCGTCCTCTGCGTCAGGCCGGCGGAGGAGACATTTCCCAAATCCATAGACTTCCTCTTTGTCAACCAAGACACGACGTTTGCCGGACGATTCTCCTTTGAGCGACAGTAGATACGTCCAGTCCGCGGCGGTTGAAGTGTCGTCAAGTGACTCCCGCAACTCGATCTCAAACTCAACTCTCGGATTCGACCGGGCAGCCAATGATCGCACTTTCTTCAGGCCGCCTCGCAAGCGGACGGCCTGCTACAACCCACCTCCCTTGGGATTGACAATGTCCCGCAAGAAACGAAACACATCGAGAAAGTTGGATTTACCCGACGCGTTTGGACCGATCAGGTACACGATTTCACGGAGCGGAATGTCCACTTCCGTGAAATTGCGCCAGTTCTTCAGTTTGATTCTGGAAACAAACATCTTATTGATACTCCCAGTCTTCGATCTTCATGACCGCCTCGACCAGCTTCTCCGGGCCGTAGCGATAGACGTCGCAGGCCGGCAGCCCCACTCGTCGCGCAACTTCTTCACACTCGCCCGCTAACTGCTCGTCCGTGAAGGCCCGCCCGTTGACGGCGACGCCGATCACGCGCCGGGATGCATCACGCCGGCCGCCGCCTGGGGATGTGGGAAAGGGATAGGAAGCTTGATTCCCCATGAGACTCAAGGATAGTCAGGGGAGTTTGATGAAACAAGGGGTGGGGGGCGAGGGGGACGGACGCGGCAGTCCTTTCTCGCCACCCCACCGCGACGGCTTGCTCGCTGATGTTTCCAGCTTCTAATGCCACTACAACGGGATGGCAATGCATATCCTGGCGGATTGTCCACACTTAGCCCGATCCGGCAATACGTCCTGCAGTTTGTACGTGTCCGCGCGCCATATCTTTGCTAGAATCTTATGGAATCTTCTCTCATTTTGTGATTTATCGACACCTTGCGGGCAACCAAAAACGCCGTTCCAACGGCAAAAATGCCGATATTTCTCGATTTTTTCGAATAGACCCCTTGATTGCAGCCAAGAGAAACGGAGAATTTCGGTGTCCGGCTGGTCCCCGGATGCCCACAATGTGGCGATGCCCTCGCTCGAGACCGAGCGGGACGCGGTTTCCTGCGGCAAAAAGCCAACCGAGATTGCCGGCATGAGAACCGCCTCGAAGACGCGGCGGGTGAGCGGCGTCAGCGTAGCGACGAAGCACGCCCGCGGCGTGGTTGCGGGTAAGCCGGGAATCGCACGCCGTCGATGGTTGTGGTATACCTCACGCGGCAATATTCTGAGGTTTTTGTAGTGTTTGAAAACGCAG
>CAZFQG010000177.1:0-13213 GCA_964520785.1 uncultured Planctomycetaceae bacterium
GCCTGGAACGCTCGGCGACGCTTCCGAAATACGACATCACGATCCGGCCGCGAAGCCAATCCGCGGCGGTAATTTAGGAGCCGCCGCTCGCCCAATCAGTATTCCCATGGGCCGACAGACCCGAAAAAACCACGCGGCGTTACTCGTCGTTGGATTCTCCTTTCCGCATTTCTTTCTCAATCAACCTCTGCTTCCAAGGTGAACGGTCGTTGAGAAAGAAAACGGCAAACCCATGACAGAACAGGCCGACCCCCCACCCCAAGAGGGCCCAGATGAACCAGAGACACTCCGGAGTGGTCATTAGATTGATCGCGACAAGCAGAATGTTCGCGATCACGTAAACACTCAGGTGGATGAAGAACCCGAGTTTGGCTTCCACCCTTCTTTTGGCCCTGCGGTAAGCTGGGGCATTTGACATGATTGATCTCTTTCCAGTGCTTTGAAGGCAACCGTTTGGGGAGCGCGACGCGTTCACATGGCCACCAGAACTCCGCGTCCGCGATTCGATATCGCCGAGTCTCCTCCCTGCGCAAGCGGAAGTCAATAGAGGTTCCGGAAATCGGCGGTCGCGAAGTCCATGCACTCCCGCCGAACGGGGTGCATCGCGTGGAAGCCCAACTCGACGATGTCCGGCACGGTCGGGTCCGTCGCTCCGGGCGAATGAAGGAAAACCAAGCCGGTACTTTACGTCCGCCGGGTAATCCGGCGTTGGCTCAGGTCTTTCACGGCCGGGCCTTGAAGAACCCCGCCTTTATAATCGAATCTCGAGCCGTGGCAAGGACAGTCCCATGTTTTTTCGGCCGTGTTCCACTGGAGATAGCAGCCCATATGGGTACAAACGGGCGATACGGCGTGGATCACGCCCGTATCGTCCCGGTAGGCGGCGACCCGTTTGCCGTCGTCCGAGACGATTCCCGCCTCGCCGTTGACCAGTTCCCTGATCGGTTTTGTCGCGATTGCTTTGAGCCGGTCCCCGACGAACCTTTTGGCGACGTTCGTGTTTTCGCACACGAACTTCTTCGCGGAGGCCAACACGTTGGCGCGGTTCGGATTGAAGACGGAACTCCAAGGGTGCTCTTTTCCCTGAATCGCGTCGGTGAGGATCATGGCCGCCGCGGCGCTCATGGCCAATCCCCAGCGATTCAACCCGGTGACGACCGCGATTTCACCGCCGGCGAAGGGCAGATTTCCGATGAAGGGGAGTCCGTCCGCCGAGACGTAGTCTTGCGACGACCAGCGATGCGTGATTTCCTCGACGTCGAATCGCCGCCGTGCCCAAGCCTCGAGCGCCGAGAACCGTGCTCGCGTGTCCGGGTCTTGTCCCACCTTGTGGGCCTCTCCCGCCACGATGACGCCGCTTTCGTCCGGAAAAGCACGGACGGAACGGATCGGCGATTCGGCCGAGATGTACATCCCGCGCGGCGCCTGATCCGTCAGCCGTGCCGCGACGGCGTAGGCCCGACTGGGATAGGCGCGGACGAAGAAGCCCCCTTGATCCATGAACGGGATCAGAGTCGCCAAAACGACGCGGCGGCAGTGGTCGTCGCCGCGCTCGGTCTTCACGACGCACGGATGGTCGCGGCGGACGTCCGTGGCCCGGGTTTCTTCATGTATCTGGCCCCCTTCGTCGATGATCGCTTGGGCCAGCCGGCGACAGAATCGGTAGGGATCGAACTGCGCCTGATTCGAGACACGGACCGCTGCCTCGACCGTGAACGGCAAATCGGTCTCGCTCTCGAGACTCGCCGGCAATCCGGCGCGGCGCGCGGCGTCCACCTCGCGGTGCAGGTCCTCGACCATCCGCGGCTCGCACGTGAACGTGAAGGCATCACGGCGCTCGAATCCGCAGTCGATGTTCAACTCCTCGACCAGCGAGGCGACGTGTTCGATTCCGGCCTGGTTCGCCGCGGCATAGACCTCGGCCGTTTCGCGACCAAGGTCCTTTTCGAGCTTCGCGTAAACGAGCCGGTGCAACGCGGAAAGCTTCGCCGTCGCGCGACCGGTCGAACCGCAACCGATCCGATCTTGCTCGAGAACCATCACGTTCCTTCCGGCTCGGATCAGTGAAAGGGCCGTCGTCAGTCCGGCAATTCCACCTCCGACCACGACGACGTCCGCCTCCGTCGTGCCGGAAACCGGCCCGAAAACGGGCGAGGTTCCCTCGGGAATCCAGAAACTGTTGGATTGGTTCGCTTGCGATGCCATTTTTCGTCCTCTTTTGACGGAAATTGCTTGCTCGACGCTCGTAGTGGGCGTCGATCGACCAGGGCCACCCGTCCGTTCCGGAACTCTGGATGCCACTCAAAGTATTGAGCAAGAGTCATGCCATCGTCGGAACAAGAGCACTCCAGGGGACGAGGAGCGGGCCGCGTGGTTCCAATCGCGCGGAATACCCAGGACGTTTTGTCGCGGATGCCGTCAAAAGGCCGCCGTTCGAAAGTGCCAGTTCGGAATCGGCGAATGGCTTTCGCGCGGGCTCAACCGGCGGAGATGGTGGTTGTCGGGCGGCCGACCGAAAGCTAGAATGCGCGCCTTCGCTATCGATTTCGTCGGAGTAACGGTTCGCACCATTCACCGGCTTCGGAGTGACCAGCCCAAATGACTCAAATTGCCTACACACTCGGGCTAAGATTCTGTCAGGTCTTCGAATCGTCCGGCCCGACGCTCATTTTGGGCGTGTTCGTCGCCGCGGTTCTCCGAAGCCTGGTGCGTCCGGAGTCAATTCGCCGCTTTTTCGACGCCGGACCACTCGGAGGGACACTCCGCGCGTTTCTGGTCGCCGCGATGCTCCCCGTCGGCGCGCTGGGGGCGTTGCCGATTGCCTTGGAATTCCGCCGCGTGGGCGTGCCCAGAGCGACGGTTTTCGCGTTCGCCGTGGCGGCGCCACTGCTAAACCCGCTCGCGTTATCTCATGCCCTGACGTCCTTGGGAGGCTTTACGATTCTTTGGACCGCGGCCGCGGTAGCGCTGGCGTGTATCGCGATTCCACTGAGTCTGATCCGCTTCCGCGAGAATGAGAACACCTCGGAAGGACCGGTTGGAATCGCGTCCTCGGCCGGCCGGCGCGTCGTGAATCTGCTTCTCTCCGCCGCGCGGATCAGCTCGGGCGCGCTCGTCGGCTACGTCCTGCTCGCGGCGGCGGTGACCGCCATGGCGGCGGCCTGCGTCGACGGGCATACGTTGATTCACGTGCTAAGCGCCGGCAATCCGGCGGCAACGCTTCTGATGACGGTGGTCGCCCTGCCCGCCTACGTGTCTTTCGCCGGTGGAATCACGCTGATGCACGGCACATGGCGGCGATGCGGCTTTCGGTCGGAGCCGGCGTTGCCGCGTACGTCTTCGGCGTCGGGCAGAACGCGGGGTTGCTCTGTTGGATGGGTAGGACCATCGGATTGCGACGACTTACGGCGTTCCTACTGCTTGCGATCGGTTTCGTGTTTGTCATAGGACTGATCGGCGACATTCAGTTCCGGCACCGCTCCACGGCGCTGACCCATTCCGCACGGGGGCACCACCACGAACATGACCACGCACAAGTCTACGGACACGCGCACGACCATGAACAAAACCACGACCAAGGGCATTCCGGTTGTTGTGGCGGCGAGGAGCACAACCACGTCCTGGACGTCCTCGGCCAATGGGAGACGGCCAGCTATCGCAATCCGCTCGTCGAAGCCTACCGTTTCTCGAAACCGTCGCAATTCGCGGCGAGCGTCGTGCTGGCGGCCCTCTTCGGGATCGGCCTCCTCCTGCGTATCGCGGGCGTCGATCTGATCGGACTTCCGCGGGAGGCCGCCGAAGCGACGGCAGCCGGTGAGGGCCGCGGCGTTTCCTCGCGATGCATCGTCCTTGTGGCGCTGGCGTACGTGGCCGTCATGAGTGTTTTAGGGGTGTATGTCTATTTCCCGCCGCCGGGCGAACTATTCACGCAAATGACCTTTCACCGGGCCAACGCGATTCTCGCGACGAAACACAACAAATGCGACTACGCGATTCGTGAGTTGGACGCGTGGGACGCGCTCGCCGCGAAGTGCGTCGTCTCCGCGAGCTTGCGCGGCGCCCCGCCGAGTGGTGGGGCTCGCGTGTCGGTCGAGGAATTGCGGGAACGGCTGGCGAGATTGCGCGAGGCGATCGTGGAGGGCCGCTCGGATGAGGAGAAAAAGGAGCTATCGACGGAGGTGATGGACGCATACTCGCGGTGTCGGAAAGCGTTTGTCGAGCCGCGGGCCGGAGCGTGATCCGACTGGGCTACTGGGCGTCCGGGTCATCGGTGTGTCGAAGTAGGGACCAATGAACTCCGGAAAGCCGCGCCAACAATATCGACGCAATCAACGAAGTCTTGGCCCGACTCCGCCGGGCGATCATTCCGCGGCAGCCCCCTTGGAGGCTGAGCGCGTGGCCCACTCGCTTGTTTGAAGTGCCGCGTTTCTCGGAGACGAGTCGCGTTCTCCACTCGGAAGAAGTCGGCACAATCGTCTTGCAGCCTGAACCCCCCATTTCTCCAGGCTCACGGGGTCTCCAAAGAATCCAGTCGGACACTCCGAACTGACCCATTCCTGGATTCTCACACCGCTTCCCCCGGACGGGTGGATGACGACCTTGCGTTTTATCGTTCGTCCAACCATACTAGAAGTGACAATCGTTTCGCGCCTTCCAATACCGAGAATCCCACCGATGCTCTTTAGGTTGACGATAGCATTTCTCGCAGTCTACGTGTCCTTGGGAACGGCCCGGACGAGCGGGGCCGTGTCGCTGGATGCACTCTGGACGGGCGAGGCCCGATTTCAGGTGGAGCCGATCGAAATCGCCGCAGACGTCACGCGGATGCACTTCATCTCCATGTTTTGGGACGACGTGCCCGGCGACCCGCATTTCAAGGCGTACTACATCGACGACGGCTACACGACCGGTCTGGCCAAGTCGTACGACGGGATCCGCTTCACCGATATGGGGACCGTTCTTTCGACCGGTCCCTCGGGAAGCTACGACGACCGGATGGCCGCGTTCTCCAGCGTCATGAAAGACGAGGAGGGGGTCTATCATCTCGTCTACGAAGCGGCCGGGTACGACAGCGCCTACCCGGGGGACGTCGCCTACGCCACTTCGACGGACGGCGTGCATTTCACGAAGCACGGGATCATCCTGCCGCACGACAGGTCTTGGGGATCGTTCGAGCGGGTCAATAACGGAACGCCTTCGCTCCACAAGGCGGGGGGTACGTGGTACCTGTATTACCACGGCTACGAAGGGGAGAACTGCCAGGTCGGCCTGGCGACCGGAACCGATATCATGGCCCTGTCCCGGGTCAGCGGAAATCCGATTATTCCAACCTCCCCGAACGGTTGGGACTCCGGGACCACGGGGAAGCGGAGCCGTCCGATCAAACAGGGGGATTATGCCCGGTACCAGGCGGACGTCTCGGCGAGCTACAACATCAAATTGACGGCGGTCGGAGACGGGGATCCGGCGCCCCACTTCTACGCGGACATGGAAAGGACCGAAGCATTCCTCGAGTTCCGTTTCGATTTTTCGCGCAGCTCGTTCCGCGCGACTCGGGCATCCATCCGCGACGTCCTGGCGATGTTCAAGATCGTCGACCATCCCCAGGACACGACCGCCGTCACCCAGTGGAGCACGGATCAACTCACCTGGCATACGCTTCGCGAGCTGGAAAGTCCCGCTTGGCCGGGCCAGCCGGTCGGGGCGACGAGTCAAGGAACCAGGGGCATCATCCTCGCCGGGGAACGCGGCCTGTGCGAGCAGCTCTTCTATCGCGTCTACTTCCAGGCGGATACCCCCTTCGGCTGGAACTGGAACCAGTGGAACCGCGATTCGGCCAACCAGTTCCGCGTGGCGTGCGAGGTCGTGCCGGAGAATTTCGTATCGATCTCCTCCGATTTCCTGATGGGAAAGAACTGGGGAGCCGCGCAGTTGATCGAGGGGGCGGATTCGGCCTGGGTCCGCGCCGACGCCAATCTGGGGCACGTCAAAGTCTCGACGGAGGACCTGACACGCGATTTCACGGTTCTGCTCGATTTCCTCGGTCCTCCCGAGGAGATTCGCGCGCTCGTGGCGGAGCTGGTTGCCCGTCCGGCGGGGTCGGAGTATCTCTCGGCGAGCGACTCCGATCCACTGCTGGCCCGGTACGGCTCGAAGATCTGTTTCCGCTTCAACCCGCCGCGGACGGGGGACTTCACGTTTAACTGGCATTTCGCCGGTTACCCGAACGTCCGGGTGTGGGAAGTTCGAATTGTCCCGGAACCCGGGATATTGGTATTCTGTACTTGCGGGGCGCTAATCGTATTGATTGGAGTGCGATCCAATGAAAACCCGTTTCGCCGTTTGCCTCATCCTGTACCATGCTTGCGTCGCGAACCTTGCCGCCGTCGCCTCGGCCGACGTGGTCGCGAAGTGGGATTTCGAACCGGGGGCACTCACGGCCGATAGCTCGGGAAACGGATACGCGCTTTCCGGGTCGGGCGTGTCGCTCTCGGCGAGCGAGTTCGCCCCTGGAACCGGCTCCACGGCCAGCGCCTATTTCTCCGGCAGCGGTTTCCTCAAGACGCTCGGCGCGCTCAATCTCAACGTGGCCGAGGGCAAGAACGTCCGCGTCAGCTTCTGGATGAAGAACCTCGCGCCCGTCAGCGGCTCGGCGATTGGCACGGTCTTCATCTATGGGAATACCTGGAACCAGACCCGCGGTTCGCTCATCGCGGCGGCCAACGGCCTCGGCGCGACCGGCGTCCCGGGACGTTCCGGCTGCGTCGGCATCCAACTGGAGGACGACCGGGCATGGGAACACGTCAACTACGACACGATGGACAACGGGACCGGGGCGTGGGAACACTACCAGATCGAATTTCGTCCCGATGCCCCTGCGGCGGACGTCGTCCGCGTCTACAAGAACGGCACGATGATTCCGGATGCCGATCCGGCTCCCTGGAATCGGCACTATTCTCGCTATGTCGAGGGAGGTTCCTCCGGCGGGGACCAGTCGAGGACGCTCGCCAACGAGACGCTTTATATCGGCGGCAGGGCGGGAATGGAACTCCCCTATTTCGGCCTGTTGGACGAAGTCCGCCTGGTCGACAACGCCACTCAGGCTCTGATCGCCGAGTGGCGGTTCGAGCCGGGCGCCTTCCTCGCCGATTCCTCCGGCAACGGATACGACCTGGTCGTCCCGGGCGATTCTTACGGGGGGGTCTTCGCGAAGACCGCGCCGGACGGTTCCGGCTACGCGTTCTTCGACGGCACCGGCTACTTGAAAACGCAAGTTCCACTGGACCTCTCGGCGTACGACGACGTCTCGCTGTCGTACCGGATGTTTCACTATGCCGCGCCGAGTTCGTCCGCCGGCGTTCTCTTCGAGCAGGGTGAAAACGTGGACGGCGAGGATGGCATCTACGTCGTCTTGAATGAAGCGGGAGGCTCCTCCTCCCGGCTCGGTCAGGTCGGCGTCAAGACGCCCGGTATCGTCCGTGACGGTCTTCCGCACTCCTCGCTCGACTGGCGCCACTGGAGGAACCCGGTCTGGGAGGAATACACGATCGATTTCGACCTGGCGGCCGCGACGTTCGAGGACCGCGTGCGGATCGTGAAAGACGGCACCCTTCTGGATGACATCGTCTTCTCTCCTTCCGACCTGGACGGCGAGGGAAACAAGCGGATGATCGGCTCGACCGATATCGGAATCGAACCCTGGTCGTGGCCCCAGTTGACGATGCAGCTCGGGGCCAACGGCAGCGCAAGTTACTTCCAGGGCTATCTGGACGACTTCCTGGTCGAGACATTCGCCGATCCCCCCGGGGGCGCCGTTCCGGAACCGGCCGGTTTGACTCTGCTGCTTGGCATCGCGGCCGCGCTGGTCGCGTTTCGGCACCGAAGCATGACCGCGGCGGCCGTTCTTCTGGCCGGACTGCTCGCGGCGGCGCCCGCCTTGGCCTCGCCCCTTCAAATCGCGACGTTTCAGGCGGATATCACGCCGCCGTTAGGATCCCCTTTGTGCTTTGCGCTGTGCAGGGATTCCGACAGCGTCGTCGACCGCCTCAGCGCCCGGGGCGTCGTCTTGATGACCGACGACGATCCGATCGTGATTTGTTCGCTCGATTGGGTCGGCGTCGCCAACAGCGGCTACCAGGAGTTCCGCGCGATGCTGGCCGAGGCGGCCGGGACGACGCCGGACCGGGTCGCCTTGCAGGCGGTCCACCAGCACGACGCGCCGGGGGCGGACTTCGAGACGGAACTCCTGCTCGAGGAGGCGGGGCTCGCCGGGGCCGGGTTCGATCCGAACGCGGCTCGGGTCGCCATGATGACGACGGCCGAGGCTCTTGAGGCGGCCATGGCCAAGGCGGTCGAGGTGACGCACATCGGGATCGGCTCCGGAATCGTCGAGAAGGTCGCCTCCAACCGCCGTATCCTCGGGCCCGACGGCCGCGTCGAGCGGATGCGGTTCACCGCCTGCACCGACCCCATCGCCATCGCCGCGCCCGAGGGGACGATCGATCCACAGTGCAAGCTCATCAGCTTTTGGAACGGCGCCGATCCGCTCGTTTCGATGACGCACTACGCCACCCATCCGCAAAGTTATTACGGGGCCGGCGACGTCAGTTGCGATTTTCCCGGCATGGCCCGGGCCGAAATGGAGGCGAACCTGCCGGACGTCTTCCACATCCACTTTAACGGTGCCGGAGGCAACATCGGCGCCGGCAAGTACAACGACGGCTCGCCGGCGAACCGGCCCGTCCTGGCCGGGCGGCTCGCCGACGGCATGGAAGCGGCGTGGAACAACCAGACGCTCGTCGAAGTGAGCGCCGAGTCGGTCGATTGGAGTTACACGCCGGTCGTCCTTCCCATCCGGCCGGACATGACGGAGGAGAATCTCCTCGCCCAGGTCAACAACCCGGGCCTGTCTCGAGCGGAACGGGTTCGCGCCGCGCGGGAGTTGGTCTTCGCCAGGCGGATGAACGTCGGCGAGGGGATCAATATCAACTATCTCGCGCTGGGAGACGCCGCCGGCATCCTCTACATGCCGGGCGAACTCTTCGTCGAGTACCAACTGGCGGCCCAGGCGATGCGGCCGGACAAGCTCGTCGCCATGTCGGCTTACAGCGACTACGGCCCGGGCTACATCTGCACGGAGATCGCGTATTGGGAGGGGGGTTACGAAGCGGGCCGGGCATCGCTGACCACGAAGGATGCCGAAGCGATTCTGATGAAGGCGATGGAGGATCTCCTGTTCGACCGGCTCGTCGAAGGGGACGCCGATGCCGACGGCTTCGTCGGCAGCGGCGACCTGGACGTCGTCCGCGCGAATTGGGGATCGACGGTCGGCTACGGCAACTTCGCCAAAGGGGATTTCTCCGGCGACGGCCTTGTCGGCAGCGCCGATCTGGACGTCGTCCGCGCCAACTGGGGCGCCGGCACGCCGGCAAGCGTCCCCGAGCCGGGGGCGTGGATGTTGCTCGGAGGATTGGCCTTATGGGGGTTGCGAAGACGCCGCGCCGTGGAACGGCTCGCGGGTGGGCCGTGACGACGCCAAGAGACGCTTTTGCTCCGGCGCGGCCGAGCGGCCCGTTTCCAAGGAGAACAATCTCGCAGTCAAGTATTTGTTTCACCGTTGCCGCACTTGACCCACAGCCCCAGCACGCGCTTGCGTTTCGTGCCTTTGACGCGCATACTAGATTCTGACCTCCGCCTCCGTTTCAAGGCCCACCCCTGAGGGAGAATAATCCAATGGCAAACCATTTTGGAATCGTCGCTTTCCTCATCCTACACGCTTTGACGATGATCCAAACCACCTCGGCCGATCTCGTCGCCAAATGGGATTTCGAGCCGGGGGCGCTGACCCATGACGGCTCCGGCAACGGATACACGCTTTCGGCGAGTTCGGTTTCGCTTTCAACCAGTGAAGTCGCCCCGGGCACCGGCTCGACGGCGAGTGCCTATTTCAATGGAAACGCTTTTCTCAAGACGCTCGGCACTCTCGACCTCAATGCCTTTCCCGGCAAGAACCTCCGGATCAGCTTCTGGATGAAGAACCTCCTGCCGATCAATACCTCGCCCACGTCTTCGATCTACGTCTATGGGAACTCCTGGAACCAGTGCCGCGGTTCGCTGATGGGGGCGGCCAACGGCATGGGATACACGGGGGTCTCGGATCGGCCCGGGTGCGTTGGAATCCAACTTGCGGACGACCGGAAATACGAGCACGTCAACTATGAGACGCTGGACAACGGGGTCGGCGAGTGGGAGCATTTTCAGATCGAGTACCGCCCCGATGCCCCGGCGGCGGACGTTATTCGCGTTTACAAGGACGGCGAGATGATCCCGGACGCGAATCCGGCGCCCTGGAATCGGCACTATTCCCGATATGTCGACGCTGGTGGCGTCTCCGGCGAGAATCAAGCGACGACGTTGGCGAACGAAACGCTCTACATCGGCGCGCGAGCCGGCAATCGATTTCAATTCTTTGGTCTCTTGGACGAGGTGCGGTTGGTCGACAACACGACGGACGCCATCATCGCCGAGTGGCGCTTCGAGCCGGACGCGTTCTTCGCCGATTCCTCCGGAAACGGCTACCACCTCGTCGAACCGGCCGGTTCGTATGGAGGGGATTTCCAGGAATTCGCGCCGGACGGTTCCGGATGCGCCTTTTTCGATGGAACGCGGTATCTGAAGACGGTGATTCCGCTGGATCTGTCCGCTTACGACAATGTCTCGCTGAACTACCGCATGTTCAACTACGCTCCGGCGGGTTCCGGCGCCGGCGTCCTCTTCGAGCAAGGCGAAAACGCGGATGACCAACAGGGGTTCTACGTCGTCGTCAACGAGGCCGGAGACACTCAGACGAGATTCGGCCAAGTGGGGGTGAAGACGCCCGGCGTCGTCCGTGACGGGCTTCCCCATTCATCACTCGATTGGCGGGAGTGGGAAACGCCCGTCTGGGAGGAATACACCATCGACTTCGATCTGACCGCCGCCACCTTTGAGGACAGAGTCCGGATCGGGCACGACGGCGTATTACTGGAAGACATCGTATTTTCCGCCTCCGATCTCGACGCGGAAGGAAATAAGCGCATGAGGGCGTCCTCGGATGTCGGCGTCGAACCGTGGTCTTGGCCCCGACTTCCGATGTACATCGGCACCAACGGAAGCACGGGGTACTTCACCGGATACCTCGACAACTTCATGATCGAAGTTTTCTCCGATTCCGCCGGAGCGGTTCCCGAGCCGGGCGGGTTCACTCTCCTCGCCATGGCGGCGGTATCGCTTCTGCTTCGGCGGCGCGGCTTCCTCGTCGGGATCGCCGTCGCCGGGTTCCTCGTCGCGGCCGGGCCCGCCGGGGCGGCGCCGCTGCAAGTGGGCACGTTTCAGGCCGATATAACTCCCCCCCTGGGTTCCCCCTTGTGCTTCGGCGGCGTGGCCGACGCCGATAGCATCGTCGACCGCCTGAGCGCCCGCGGCGTCGTCCTCGTGGCGGACGACGGACCCATCGTCCTCTGCTCGCTCGATTGGATCGGCGTCGGAAACGGCGGGTACCAGGAGTTCCGTCGGATGCTGGCCGACGCGGCCGGCACCACGCCCGACCGCGTGGCACTCCAGTGCATCCACCAGCACGACGCCCCGGGGGTCGATTTCGATACCGAGTTGCTCCTGGCCGAGGCGGGCCTCTCCGGCGCCGGCTTCAATCCCAACGCCGCGCGAATCTCCATGATGAAGACGGCCCGGGCCGTCGCGGAGGCGATGGAGAACCTCACGGAAGTCACCCATATCGGAATTGGATCGGGGATCGTCGAGAAGGTGGCATCCAACCGGCGGATTCTGGGACCGGACGGCGAAGTCGAGCGGATGCGGTTCACCAGTTGTACCGACCCGATCGCGATCGCCGCGCCCGAGGGGACGATCGATCCCGAGTGCAAATTGATCAGCTTCTGGAACGGCTATGACCCAATCGCCTCGATGACCCATTACGCCACGCATCCGCAAAGCCATTATGGCCGCGGCGACGTCAGTTACGATTTTCCGGGGATGGCCCGGGCACGGATGGAATCGATTCTTCCAGACGTTTTTCACGTTCATTTCACCGGTGCAGGCGGCAATATCGGGGCGGGAAAGTACAATGACGGATCGCCGGAGAACCGGCCTATTCTCGCGGGGCGGCTCTTTGACGGAATGGAGGCGGCGTGGAATAATCAGACGCGCATTCCACTCAGCGCGGAAACGGTCGAGTGGAGCCACGTTCCGCTCGTGCTGCCGGTACGCCCCGATCTGACCGAGGAAACCCTTCTGGCGAAGCTCCATAACCAAGGCCTCCCGAAAACCGACCGCATCCGAGCGGCGCGCGACCTGGCGTTTGCGCGGCGGATGAACGCCGGGGAGGGGATCAACGTCAATTATCTGGCGCTGGGAGACGCCGCCGGCATCCTCTACATGCCGGGCGAACTCTTCGTCGAGTACCAACTGGCGGCCCAGGCGATGCGGCCGGACAAGCTCGTCGCCATGTCGGCTTACAGCGACTACGGCCCGGGCTACATCTGCACGGAGATCGCGTATTGGGAGGGGGGTTACGAAGCGGGCCGGGCATCGCTGACCACGAAGGATGCCGAAGCGATTCTGATGAAGGCGATGGAGGATCTCCTGTTCGACCGGCTCGTCGAAGGGGACGCCGATGCCGACGGCTTCGTCGGCAGCGGCGACCTGGACGTCGTCCGCGCGAATTGGGGATCGACGGTCGGCTACGGCAACTTCGCCAAAGGGGATTTCTCCGGCGACGGCCTCGTCGGCAGCGCCGATCTGGACGTCGTCCGCGCCAACTGGGGCACCGGCACGCCGGCAAGCGTCCCCGAGCCGGGGACGTGGATGTTGCTCGGGGGACTGGCCGTGTGGGGGTTGCGGAGACGCCGTGCCGTGGGACGGCTTGGGGGTGGGCCGTGAGATGGGAACCGGATGGGGAGACATCTCGCTCCCGTAGGCCGTCTTCGCGCTGGGCCCGTTCGTCGTTGGACTGAGTTTGAGCAACCACCCGGAGATATCCCTGAACGGCCCGGCCGTGCTCTCGAACCCAGTCCTCGAGTCGCCGCGTATCGGAAGGGGCCGGTTTCGAATCGCTCATCGCTTTGTATAGGATAACGGAGAACTGAGCGAATTATTGCGGGGAATCTAGTGCTTTGTCAAGGCTAAATATTAGGGTTCCATAAGTTCATCATATTTGCGA
>CAZFQG010000178.1:0-10054 GCA_964520785.1 uncultured Planctomycetaceae bacterium
GCGACATCAAGCCTTCGAACATCATGCTCAAACGGACCGGCAACGCGAAGATCATCGACGTTGGCTCCGCGTTCGAGGTGGATTGTCCCCCTCCATTGCGAACATGTACTCCCACTTATGCGGCTCCGGAGGTGCTTGAAGGGCAGATCGCCACTCCCCGGTCGGATCTGACCAGCCTCGGCTACGTCCTGATCGAGCTGCTCTCGGGTCAACAGCCGTTTTCCGCGCACAATTCGTATCCGGAGCTGCTGGAAGAAAAACGCTTCCTCGCGCAACGCCTTCCGAGCCTGTTGCAGGATGACATCGTCCGTTACGAACGGCTGATGGGCTTTTGCCGCAAGCTCCTGGCCCCGGATCCGGAGAAGCGGTTTCCCAGCGCCGAGGCGGCGGAACTCTCTCCCGACGGGGCCGCGGTCATTCAGCAGGAATTGGTCATCGGCAAGCTCGCCAGCGAATACGATAACGAAATCCGTCTGTGGTTGGCCGAAATGGATGGATTTGCCTCCAAAAAAGATGCCGGCGGTTGATTTGCCTCAACCGCGGGGCGTCATGTGGATGCACCGGACCTTGATTGATTCGGCGGCCCATTCCTATAGTGCCACTTATTAGGGGAATGATAAACCGCACCCACGAGGTCGTGCGACCATTCCGGTCCCTTCGCGACAATTGGTCGAGCAACTATAATGTCCATTGCCTGAAACGGAATAATTAGTCCAATTCCCCTATTTTGGCAAGGGTTTGGAGTACATCGGGCAAGATGCCGAAAACAACTGACGCGGCGCGGCCAAGCTTTCCCGCCGATGTGGGGTGCTGCCGCCTCGCGGGGCGTCCACGGTTCACTTTTTCGCCTCTTTCACAATCGGCCCCAACATGCCCTTCATTACCCGAAACCGTTTCCTTCAGAGGCTCGTCGGCGGTTCGTTCTTCGAACGGACCTACCTGAACTCGATTTCGTGCGTCCAACTGATGTTCATGAAGGCGCATAAGAACCCGGAATTGGTCAAACTGATCCGCTCCAGCCGCCGAGGACGGCAGTCATTGCAGACGGCGTACGAACAGTATTTCGTTTATACGTTCGCGTCCGGGTGTATGCACCTGCCGGGTGTCATCGCCGAGGTGGGCGTTTATCAGGGCGTTTCGGCCCGGCTCCTATGTGACCTGAAGAAAGACAAGCCGCTACACCTGTTCGACACGTTCGAGGGGCTTCCCAAGTCGCACGAGAAGGACCGCACCGTCCACCGGGAGAATCAGTTCGCCGCGTCGCTGGAATCGGTTCAAGACTTCCTGAAGGATTTCGACAACGTCCATTACCACAAGGGCCATTTTCCCGACTCGGCCGCCGACTTCCACGAAGACAAGGTCTGTTTCGCCCACTTCGACGTTGACCTATACCAAAGTACGCTCGACTGCCTGAAACACTTCTATCCCAAGATGGCCCCCGGCGGCATCATGCTCTCACACGATTACTCGATCCTCTCCGGAGTCAAAGACGCCTGCCACGAATTCTTCGCCGACAAGCCGGAACCGATCATCGAGCTGCCGTCGACGCAGTGCATGATCATCAAGGCGGCCGGCTGACGCCTTCTATTCTTCGTATGCCATGACCTCGACCAGGTGACGGCCCGAATTGGCCGAGTTGTGGGTTTGTCGAACGCGGATGTACCGCACGCGGCGGGGCGGAAACCGGCATGTATAGCCCGTGCCGGTCGAAGGCTCCGCGTTGTCGCGCTGGTCGGCGGCTAACTTCCACTCGTGGCCGTCGAGCGACGTCTCGACGACGAAACCGTAGTGCCGCCGGTCACCGTAGTAGCCGACGACGACCACGCGAGAGACGGACGCCGGTTCCTCCAGGTCGACTTGCCACCACGCCTCGCCGGGGTGTTGTGTCACGTCGGTTGCCCAGTAGCGGTCCGTGTCGCCGGCGATCCCGTCGGCGGCCAGTCGGGCCGGGTGGGTCGGCAACTCGCTCGAACACGTCACCGGCTTGCCGGTCGTCAGGCTCTTGGCGTCGGGAGCCGGTTCCATCGAGTCCGCCTCCGCCGCTTCGCCGTATTTCTCCCAAAGCCGCCGCGCCACCGCGATGCTGTCGCCTTGCGGCTCGGTTGGATGCGCATCTTGCCGATCGGCCCATTCCTTTTCCCATTGGAAAAGCGCCTCCTCGAAAACGCCGCGATCAGCTTCTACGGCGACGACGCCATTCTCAACGATTCTCTCTTGCTCCCGCAAGAACCGCTCCCAACGCGGCAGGTAAAATCCGGCGATCATGCCCGACCACTCTTTCCGGGCGTAGTCGCGGAGCTGGGGCGTTTCGCCCCAAAGGGTAAGGACCCGCCGGGCGTTCCATTCAAGCCGGGCCCGGTCGGTATCGGTCGTACCCCAGGCTTTGGCATCCTCCAGCCAGCGGCCCAGGAGGAATTCGCTCCGGGTGGCCAGTAATTCGTCCAGATCGCGCATTAGTCCAAGGAATTCGTCGGCCGCGGCTCGAAAGGCCTCGGCGTCTCCCGCACGCCGGGCCGCCACCACCGCGCGGTGCCGCGCCGTCGCATAGTTCGAAAGCGTCTGCCGGGCGACGTTCACCAGATCGTAGCGGTACGTATCGGCCGAGCCGACGTCGTCGGCCGCCTGGAGCAGATGCCGCCAGGCCGCGGCGAGCCGCCGGTTGTCGTACGGGGGCGCGGACGCCGCATTCAGCGACGGAAACCGGTCGATGATCGACCGCGTGCGGTGCGGCGCCGTGTAGACGGTTTCGCGGAGAATTTGCCAGGCGGCCGTCGCGTCGGGGTTCGCCTTTCCGTAACGATGGTGGGCGTAATCGGCAATCCACGCCTCCAGGTCGACGGGTCCGTCGCGCCAGGCCGCCTCGAACATCAAATCGTAGACGACCGGATTGTAGCCAAGTCCTTCGTTGACGAAGCCCAGTCCGACGAGCCGCCCGCCCTTGGAGTCGCTTCGCGCGGCGGGGAGGGCCTGGTTAATCGTCGTGAGCGATCCACCCAGATGGACGTTGCAGCCGAAATTCTGAATGTTGCACCACAACCAGGGTTTGCCGCAAAAGGCTTCGGTCAGGTTCCAAACCGGCCGCTCTTCGCAGTACAGGTCGAGTACGAGCATCCGGTCGTCCGGAATCGATCCCAATAGCGCGGCGATACGCGGCTGGGTCCAGAAGGCACGCGCGAAATAGAACGGCCAGCCTTGCAGGACCCAAATCGCGTCGGGGTCCGTGGCGGTCATGCCCCCGTGGATGGCGGCACCGAGATTCGCCAGGTATTCGGGTTCGCCGCTCGGCGGGGTCATTTCGATAAATGTGTCGGCCGCATAGAAGTGGTCCGTTCCGAATCGGCGCGTCTGCTCCTCCAAGAAGAGCTTCGCGACCGTGACAAACAGCGGATCAATCGGATCGAGCAGGTATGTCTCCCATTCAATCCAATGGATGCGGTGGAGCTTGGCCTCGGGGTGCTTCCGGGCGATCGCCGCCGGGACGTGGCCGGTGAACCCCTGCAACACCGGCGCCATGCCCAGCTCGCGCTGCCGGGTGAGAATCCGCTTGCCGAGGGCCTCGTGCCGGTCGATCCAATCGGCCGGAAGCGGCCCGCCCCAGCCGTCCAGACAGCCCATCCAACCGAACGGGAGATAAGGCGGTCCCCCGAGAAAGGCCTCGATTTCCGCGTCGGTCAGGTCCAGCCGCCGTCCCACGGCGCGCCAGACGGCTTCCTGTCCGGTCACCGCCAGCGGTATACTCACGCCGTTGAGCGCCATCCAGTCGATGAGCCGTTCCCACTGTTCCCAATGCCAGAACGGAAGCGAATAGCCGAAGCAGCAGTAGTTCAGGAAATAGCGGTGCTTTGCCCAGCTTGCCTGACGCACTTTGGGAGCGACCTTCGGCAAGGGATCGGGCAGATTGAGCTGACTTCCACGCCACGAGACGTGGCAGCGGCAATAGTGCTTCAGATACCAGTTGAGCCCCATCGCCATCGACACGCCGTTGTTGCCGCGGATCACGGTCCGCCCGTCGACCGATTCGATCTCGAACACGTCGCGGTCGTCCTCCGCGGGAATCGCCTCGAAGACGAAGCGGTCGGCATGCTCCGGGAGCAGTCGTGCGGCCAACTCGGCCGTTGCACGGCAAGCGGCGGCCGGTGTTTCATCGGTACCGGGCGAGGCGTACGAAGAGGCCGATGGTGCGCAGAGGACACCAAAGACCACTGCAATATGGGCCACTGCCGAAGAAAATCGAACGCTGCGCGTTACCATGACGTAGATACTCCTTGCCTCTTTTCAACGGACCGTCAGTCCCACGACTCTTCCCCGGCCGTTTCGGGTTCGACGGGATTGAACCGAACGATCGCGTAGCGGATCGCCGCGGCCCCTACGTAGGCCCAGTTGATGGCGACCGCGGTAAGGACGATCCAGACGCCGCCGGAACCGCGTCCGTAGCTGTGCTTGCCGAAGTCGAGAAGGTAATTCACGCCGTACCAGGTCATGAGGATAGAGGTGGCTCCGAGAATCGCGCCGACGTGCAGGGCGAAGTTGCCCGACCAGCCGGCGTATCGGCCGTGCAGCACGGCCAGGTAGACCAACAGCGAAATCAGCGCCCAGACCTCCTTCGGATCCCATCCCCAGAAGCGGCCCCACGAGACGGCCGCCCAGAGCCCGCCGAGGATCGTGCCCACCGTGAGCATGAGGACCGCCACCTGGATGGCTTTGTAGCTAAACGCGGCGAGCGCGGCGCATTCCTCCGGGGCCCTGGCGGGAAACCGCTTCGCCGGCGCTTTCATGCCGGCCACCAGAGAATGGCCGCCGGCAACGGACTCGGTCGAGGGGCGGACCGGTTTCCGGTACGTGCCGAAGAGGTAGTACGCCATGGCGATGTTGCTCAAGCCCCACGCCAGCGCCCCGGCCCCGTAACTGGCGGTAATCGTCAGCACGTGGATCAGCAGCCAGAAGTTGTTCCGCAGCACCGGCATCAGAGGATTAACCGTCTTGCTGAACGCGCTTTCCGGGGCATAGTACGCGAACAGCGAGATCAATAGGCACAGGATGGCGCCCACCACGGCGACCGTCTTGCGCGAGCGGATCTGGTCGGCCGCCTTGGTCCGGTCAATTCGCCGGAGGGACGCCGGGACGGTCCAGAACGCGGCCGCCAGCGTCAAGACGGCTCGGGGGATGAACCAGACGCCGGCGAGGAAAATGCCCATCCCGGCGGTCCAAGTCATCAAACCGTTAAAATCGGGGTTCTCCAAAGTCACGTTGATTACTCTTGTCGTGCCGTGACCGGGGTCGTACAAGAGCAGGAAGTATCCGACCAGGACCACCAGGACGATCCGGATCGGACAGAAGACCCAACTCCCGAGCCGCCGGATTTCCTCCCGAAGCCAGGCGGCCGGTTCGTGCCCCGTGACGATGGGGCTTCTCGTCCAAGGCCAGGCTGAAAGGTTCCAGGCGGCGCAAAGCCCGCTCCAAAACAGGGGCACGATCGTCATCCAGGTTCCGAGAAACGAGGCCACCAGGGCGACGAAGATGACCGTTTCGAACATGTTGGCAACCGGGGCGCGGCCGGAAATCATCGAGCGCATCGCGAAGGCCCAGACCATCCACCCCTGGGCGACGAACGACGTGACGACGCCCAATATGAACATCGGCACGCGGAGGACGCCGAACGCCAGCGCGAAGAAGACCACCGCCGCCAGGCACGTCGTCCACGACCAGAAGAACGGATCGGTACGGTTGTACAGAAGTTCGGCGGAAGTGTGATCGGGTGGCGGATACGATGTTTGCTCGGCCAAGCTTTCATCGCCGATGCGCGCAAAAAGTTCGTTCCGCTTCTCGGCCGTGGCTTCGGCAAGACCGCGAACCGCTTGGGCGAATCGCCCCAGTGCCGCCTCCCTCGACGCGGCATCCGTCCCCGACGAGGTGTAGGCCGACGCCGCTTCGTTCCACGCATCGCGGAGCCGTTCGAGCGGTTCGTCGGGATACTCGCGGAAATATGCGTCGGACCCGTAAAGCACGGTTTGGATGCTCAACCAGGGGGAGGCCTCCTCGCCGCGATCGGTGTCCGACTCGGCCGCGGTCCGGTTCAGGGAGGGGACAATCGGCAATTGGCCGGCGTTGTCGTATAGCGACGTGAACAGCGTTTCCGCGGCGAACGCCGTCTCGTCCGCCCCCGTGACGATCGCGGTGAATAACGTCCGCACACGGTTGAGCTGTTCCGGATCCCAATCGGGGGGTTGAGATTTGAATCGCTCGTCGAAGGAGGCAAACCGGTCCGCCGTATCGGCCGTCGCTTGCGCCAAGGCCGCGGCGTGCGGTTCCATCGCTTCGAGCGCCCAGTCAGGTTTCTCATTGGTCGCCAAAACGGCGTCGAGCGCCGCCCGGGCGGCCGCGAACGACTCGGCCCCGGTCTCCTTGCCCTGTAAGCCCGACAACTGGCTCATGTTCGGCTCGAACCGTCGCCAGGCCATTACCGTTTCGGCGAGGGAACGGTCGAACCGCGTCCGGCGGATCGCCGGCTCCCGCGGATCGAACGACAGGAGCCGGTAGGTGAAGTAAGCGTCGTAGAGTTCCTTGGCGCGCTTCTCGAGCATCGTCATTTCGAAGGGTTGCCCGTTGCGCTCGGCCCCGCGGCGGCGCGACTGCATCTCTTCAAGCAGAGTCTGGAGCTTTCGCGACCGTTCTACGTCACGCGGAGAGACGTATTTCAACCGCGCGGCTTCCACCCCTTGCAGGGGAAGCCCTAGGATATCCTTCCGCAATGGCTCGTATTCCGCGCGGATGAAGTCGATCCGTTCCCAATCCCGTGGGCGAACGAGCCACTCATATAGCAATTCGGCGGCGAGGAACCGTCGGGGCTTGCCGTCGGGAAAGGGGCTTGCCTGCCGGTCCGGCCGCGACATGGCGTCCTCCGCGGGCGACAGAGTCGGCCGGTCGCGTCCGCAAACGTCTCTGACGGCGGTCCGAGCGAAGGTATCCAAGGGCATGAGCCGACCGTCGTGGAAAACCGGTAGCGCCTGCCAAGCGGTCCAGTCGATCTCCCGATCTTCGGCCCGAGTGGCGTCAAACGCAACCGGCAGGCACAACACCAGTATGAAGCATGCCTTCCACGGATTCTTCATGCGGTCTCCTGCGGCAGTCGCGGTGGAATTGCGGTTTCGCCGCGGTGCGGCGTTCCGGTCGCGGCCGCCCCATCGGGAGACGTCCGTCTCGCCGCCGGCTTAAAAAAGTAGGCTTTCATGTAAAACGCGACGCTGATCCCCAACACGATCAACAGGCTTCCCGCGTAGATCACGCCGCGTCCCGGATCATGATTGACGGTAAACCACGATAGGAAGAACCGGGTCCGACCCGGATTCTCCGCCGACAACAGCTCGAAATGCGGTTGCCCCGGCGTCCATGGTCCCCCGTAGCTCTGCTGGAATATCCTGTAGACGCGGCCCGTCTTCGGATCGCGGAAGTCAGCCGGTTCGTTCATGTTGATCAGTACTTCCTTCTCATAGACTTCCTCGGGGTCGTCCGGATTCACGAAGTCCACAAGGCTCGAATAGTGGGAAGGCATACTGGTGCCCGGATCGCGCTTGTAGTTGAAGGCGTGCAGCTTCACGGCAAAACCCAGCTCCACTTCGGTGCCGCGGAACGTGGCCGTGGCCGTCCGCCCGTCGCCGCGGACGACGAGCATTTGGTCCGCCGCCGCCCTGGTCAACAGCGGGTTGGCGGAAACCGCGGAAATCCATTTCTCCCGAGTCTTTCCATCCACGCTCAAGCGAAGCCGCACCCGAGACTGGCGATCTCGCTTGTTCGGATCGAACGGAAGCGGCTGGATTCGAGTGCGGGGCAATTCCGAGGGCACGAAATCGAGGATTTGCGCCACCAAGGGACGCTCCGACGCCTCGAAGGCGACGATCCGATCATCTCCGCCTCCGTTCTCGGTCAAGAGCTTGGGCGCCTCGACGATTCCGTCGGACCAGGTCCGGTAAGCCAGTTTCTTTCCGGGAATCTGGAGAATGTCCAGCCGAGGTCTCGACGCGCGGACCCGCGTTCGCGGGTCGACTTCCGGCAAATCCGATTCCGGCGCGAACCAGTACGTTCCGAAGAGCCCGTTGACGTAGTCTTGCCGGTTGAGTTCCGGGAAATCGGCGAGGAGAAGCACTCTCTCGGCGCGAGGCTTTTCCGAATGCACCGCCAGTTCAACGGCGAGCATGCTCGGATCCCACGCGATGAATTCCGCGCTGAGCGAACTCCCCTCGATCGGAATCCTCGTACCCGGCGCCAAGTCGTCCAGCGAGACGAACGTATTCTTCCCATTGGCGTGTAACGCCAGAAGGCCTTTCTTTCCAAGCGGCCGGGTGGGGGCACTTTGAAGGAACGCCTCCGCTTCGTTCGGCGATCCGGTCATCCAAAACGCGATCCGTTGTCCCGTTGGGAGTTGCTGCCGAGATCCGATCCCGAAGCGGCGCTGGCCGGTCATGGCCTCCGGCGGCTCACGGACGTCCAAGGCGACCTCGGTTCCGGCGGGCTCGTGCGTCTCCCAAGGCGCCGGCGATTGCTCCCGGACGTCGACTACCAGACGAGGGATCGGTTGCTCGGCGGAATCGGAATAGTAGGCCAGCGCTTCGACCTGAATCTCATTTTCCTCGTACAATACTCCCTGGTCCAGCGAAACCAGACGCCACGGAAAAACGGCCAAATCCGAGTAGTCGCTCCAGTTGAACGGGCCGCATCGGAACGGTATGTCGATGATGGTGGGTTTCCCTTCATCCGAGTCATTTTTTGCCGCGACCGACTTCTGATGAGGGCTGAGGGCCAGCCGGATGATTTTGGATTGCTCGAACGCCCGGTTATTCCGTCCGCCCTCGAATACGCCCAATTGAGCGTCAATTCCCCAAATGCGCGTGATGAGCGAACCGATCAACAAAATGACGATCCCCGAGTGGATCAGGACAAATCCCGTCTGATAACGTTTCCATGGAAAACGAATTGCCGCCGAAGCGAAAACATTAACGGCCAGAAGGGCCAACAGCAGAGAGAACCACCACGATTGGTAAACCGCGAAATGGACCGCGTCGGTACCATATCGGCCCTCGACGAACGTGGTCCACCCGAGGACGATCGCGCCCAATCCCAGAAGCACGACTGCCAAGCGAAGCGAAGCGAGAAACTCGAAAACCCCAAATAAAACCTGCTGGTAAAGGGGTTGATCGGGAAGACGGAGTCGGATTGCCATGCGGGCGGCGCGATGAAGGAACAAAAAAAGGCTGTTTCAGCCGCGTCACGGTTTACGGCTCCGGGAAGGGGTATTCGAACCGGCCGCTCAAGCAAAAGCGACGCAACCAAACGCGGCCGATACACCCCCCTTGCTATATTATAATACGGTCGCGGTCAACCGGCAAACCAGCGTTACCCCATATTGGAGGGAGTGGTCGAGCGGTGACGCAGTGACAATGTAGACGGATCGCATCCTGGAAGTGACGACGGACCGTCACACCACCTGCCCACAAATAGCTTCCCAACGCCTACCGGCGACTATTCGTTGGGGCCATCCTCGGCCGGTGCACCAAAGGGGTCATCCCCAGCAGGAGCCGGGGGTTCCTCGGTGGAGGCGGCCGGAGCGCCGAACGGGTCGTCCCCGGCAGGGGCCGGAGTCTCGGCGGCAGGGGCCGGTGCACCAAAGGGGTCATCCCCAGCAGGAGCCGGGGGTTCCTCGGTGGGGGCGGCCGGAGCGCCGAACGGGTCGTCCCCGGCAGGGGCCGGAGTCTCGGCGGCAGGGGCCGGTGCACCAAAGGGGTCATCCCCAGCAGGAGCCGGGGGTTCCTCGGTGGGGGCGGCCGGAGTCGGCACCACAGGGGTTGGTGCGCCAAATGGGTCGTCTGAAGGATCCGCCGACTCCGCGGGAGGAGTCGGCGAGTCCGGATCGGCAAACGGATTATCTTCTGCCGGAACCGCGTCCGATTCGGCCGCGGCGGGAGCAGCGGGAGAAGTACCCGGGACGGTGGCGGGCGGAGTCTCGGGAGCCGCGGGCTGGCTTTCCGTAGCCGCGGGCTGGCTTTCCGTAGCCGCGGGCTGG
>CAZFQG010000178.1:10154-13109 GCA_964520785.1 uncultured Planctomycetaceae bacterium
AGCCGCGGGCTGGCTTTCCGTAGCCGCGGGCTGGCTTTCCGTAGCCGCGGGCTGGGTTTGCGTAGCCGCGGGTTGGGGCTGAGTCGACTCCGCTCGCATGACTCCGGCACCGAAGGGAACCGCGTCGTCTTCCTCAGGCAAGAGCAGCTCGGTCTGATTCTTGAAGGCCTCATACCGTGCGCGGCGGACTCTCTCCGCTTTCTCGTAGGCCGCCAACCGCGCCTCGTTCCGGTGCTGCTCAAGAATCAGCCGGTCGCTTCCTTGCACGCGTTCCAGGGCCTTACCTACCCGATAGACTTGGTACGTCGCGGCCAACTCGCTTTTCGCGCCCTGCTCGAAATCCTCCGCGGCTTCTTCCTCGCGGCCCAACCGCAACATCGTGAGGCCTCGGAAGTACCAGCATCGAGGATCCCTCGTTCCTTGGCGGATCGTGGCGTTGAAGTAATCGAGCGCACCCTCAAAATCGCCGGAGAAGTACGCGTGTACCCCCTTGCCGTAAATGGCGGCGGTTGTCTCTTGCGAAAACCCATCGCCGGCGATACAACCCAGAATCGCTACGCCCAAAATCAGAATTCGTCTACTCATGGAAAGTGTCACTCCTGACGCTGTAATCGTGAGGCGGGACGGATTGCCTCCGAGCAGTTCCGCGCAGATGGGAACCGTCGCTGTCGGTGGCATCCGGTGATTTAAAAAAATGTTCGTGAAAAAAGTGCTCGCGAGCCGACCAGGCCATCTCCGCGGCGAACGTACAATCCCCAACGGTTCGCCCGCTCAAACGATTCAACCGTTAATCGCGGAATGCACAGCTTCATTAGATACTACATCCCCTTCGTGCCGATTTCAAGCGACCTCGCACCGGTTCCCTGCTAGATTCCCGCTTGACACGGGAACTTAGGATCGCTATCGTATTCCAGGCCCGTTCTAGCACCCCTTTTACGGCGTAATTTGGTCCCCCCATGAGTAATACCCTTCGTCAGCGTCAGAAAAAATTGGATCCGGCCCGGTCCAAGGCTTTTCCGGGGCGGATGCGGGTACTATTCATCACGACGGCCAAGCGGCCGGGTAGCTGGCTGGCGGAGGCGTTCGCCGCGGACAGCGAATCGGAGGTTGAGCTGGAGGAGGTGGTCGGTTCGGCCGCCGGGCTGGAACGGTTGCGGAACGATCCGTTCGACGTGGTTCTCCTTTGCCACGAACCGGGCCGCCTGGACGCGCTGGACCTGATCGAAGGTTATCGCGCCGGCATTACCGACGAACCGATTATCGTGTTGGGCACTCAGAGCGAACAAGAGATGGCGGCCGCCTGCTACGAGGTCGGCGCGGATGGGTACATTTGCGTCAACACCACGACGACGCGGAACCTCGCCTGGGTCATTACCAGGGCCGTGCAGCGGCACGCCCTGATCCGCGAGAACCGCCGGCTGACGCAAATGGAGCGCCGCCGACTTCAGCAGGAGCACGACGAGGCCTCGCGGTTGTTATCGCAACAGCGCGCGCTAATAGAGGGTCTCCGGGCGATTCAAGACGAAAAGCCTTCGCTGCGGCTGGAAAGCGACTTCCTCGCGAATGCCCACTACCCGCCGAACCTCCCGAGCGAGTTGGTCAACCACTACCGCGAACTCTTGCGGACGTATGTCATCATGGGGGCCGGCAATCTGGGCCACGAGTTGGCCTGCCTGGGAGAACTCCTCACGAGGGCCGGCGTGACCGCGAAGGAGACCATGCAACTGCACCTGTACGTGCTTCAGGAGATGATCCGCGGTCTCGGCACGCTCAGCAGCCGCCACGTGATGAACCGGGCCGATCTCCTCGTCCTGGAGATCATGATGTACCTCGCCGACGAATACCGCCACCGCCACGACCGCTACGTCAACCGCCCCCGGCAACTGATGCTGGAGGGGTTCTGAGGGGGAGCACCTTCTAGCAGGCTGTTACGCGGAAACGGGCCCATTCGCTTCGATTTCCACGACCACATTGCCGTTTTCCGCCGGTTCCACGCGGACGACGACCCCCAAGAGCCGCCGGATCAGTTCGAGGTGGGTCTTCGCGTGGAGCGAAAGGGGACCCGTCAGAAACCGTCCGCCACCGGTGCGCCGATAGGCGGCGACGGCCATCGGGAGGATCAGTTGATCGGCCAGGTGCTCGCAAACCGGCACGTTCCGGTCCAGCCAGCGCTCGGCCGCCGCGAGGACCGCCTTCGCGACCCGCTCCGCCGGAACGCCGCGCCGGCCCGGCTCGGAGAAGACGGCCCTCACGTACTCCGTTTCGATCTCGACGATGCAAATGTTCCCCGGGCCGGGGGAATGGTCGACGACTTCGGGAAAGACCTGTTATGCGTACCCCCTTGGAGCGTGATGGTGGAAGGCCCTTCCGCCGCCAGCAGTGCCGGAAAGACGGTCTGAAACACGAGCATCGTGCTTCCGGCCGTCCCCACGCGGAAATAATAGTCGCCGGAATAGACTCCTTTCGGCCGAAACACGAGCCGCCGTGAACCGACCGATTCCCCTTCGATTTCCGCCGCCCCGACCTGACTCGCCGCCCCCAGCGCCGTCAGGTGCTGTTGTCGCAGGCCCGGCTTCTCTCGGTTGGCGCGGATGTTTTCGATCGTCACCGCCGCTCCGGTCAGCAACGACATCGCCAGACTCCCGCGGACAATTTGTCCTCCACCCTCACCGAACGAACCGTCAATGGTAATCATAGGACTCGCAAACGGGACCCTCTTGCCGGACTGCGCACAAGAACAGTGTAATGGTCCGGTCTTCTCTCGTCAACGAACCGGTCACCTTCTTCATTGCGGCTCCCCTCGCGGTCGCCAGTCTCCCGACCGGCACTCCCCCCTCGTCGCTTTTTCCACCCTGGTTTGAGCAATTCGGGCTCGGTCAGGTCCCACTTAGGCGGAGCGTGGCTGGCCTGTCAAAAACCCCGGAACCTGGGCAAACTGGGGTTGACGGGAATTTG
>CAZFQG010000179.1:0-12990 GCA_964520785.1 uncultured Planctomycetaceae bacterium
ATAGTCTACATATAGACCACACAGCCTATTCACTACAGCCCTCCAGAAGACCAACCCAGGAAAACCCCATGCCCGTCAATCTCGCCGTCGTCCCTGTCGCGGGCCGAGGAACCCGCTTGCTGCCGCTGACGAAGAGTCAGCCGAAGGAAATGCTCCCCATCGGCCGCAAACCGGTCGTCCAGTATATCGTCGAGGAGCTTTCTCGCTGCGGCATTACCCGGCTCCTGTTCATCACGGGGCCGGGGAAGACCGCGATCGAGAACCACTTCGATATCGACGCGGAGCTGATCGACAACCTCCGGAAGACCGGCAAGGAGGAGTTGCTCGCCGAACTGGCCTTCGAGCGGGACGAGTTGGAGTATTTCTACACGCGGCAGCGCCGGCAGTTGGGCCTGGGGCACGCCATCCTTTGCGCCGAGGCGGTGGTGGACGACCAGCCGTTCGTCGTCGCCCTGGGCGACTCGATCATCGGGCTCAACGCCGAGAGCCGGATCGTCCGCTTGATGATCGAGCAGTTCGAGACGACCGGGGCCGAGGCGGTGGTGGCGTTGGAAGAGGTCCCCCGAGAGGAGGTCGTCCACTACGGCATCGCCGACCCGCATGATGCGTCCTCGTCGGTCTTCGAGCTTCGCGACCTGATCGAGAAGCCCACCGTCGAGGAGGCCCCCAGCAACCTGGCGATCGCCGCGCGGTACGTCTTCGCCCCATCGATCTTCGAGTTTCTCCACCGGACGAAGCCCGGCCGCGGGGGGGAAATCCAACTCACCGACGCGATCCGGATGATGATCGAGGCGGACCGGAAGGTCCTGGGCATCCGGCTTCCTCCACACGAACGCCGTTTCGATATCGGCAATTTCGCCGCGTACTTCCGGGCCTTCGTCGACTTCGCCCTTGCCGATCCGGTCGACGGCGCGGCACTTCGCGAATACCTCAAGTCGGCGGTCCACTGAAGAGGAGCCCCAGCGTGGAAATCATCCGAGAACGGGCGTTTGCCAGGGCGGGCCTCATCGGGAATCCGTCCGACGGCTACCATGGTCGGACGATTGCGCTTACCATTCCCGATTTCCAGGCCGAGGTCACCCTCTACGACTGGCCGGAACTGGAGATCGTCTGGAGCCGCCACGAGCAGAACCTTTTCGGTTCGGTCTACGAGCTGGCCGACGACGTCCGGTTGCACGGGTACTACGGCGGGCTGCGCCTCATCAAGGCGACGATCAAGCGGTTCGTCGATTACTGCAACCGGCATGGCATTCGGCTGCACGAGAGAAACTTCTCCGTCCGGTACGAATCGACCATCCCGCGGCAGGTCGGCATGGCCGGCTCCAGCGGCATCGTTACGGCCACGCTCCGCGCGCTGATGCGGTTTTACCACGTGGTCATTCCGAAGCACATTCAGCCGTCACTCATTCTCTCGGTCGAGACGAAGGAACTTGGCATTCCGGCCGGCCTCCAGGACCGCGTCGCGCAGGTCTACGAAGGGCTCGTCTTCATGGACTTCTCGAAGTCGGCCATGCGCGAGGAGGAAGGACTGGAATACGGCCGATATGAACCGCTCGACTCGGCGCTGCTTCCCCCCCTCTACCTGGCCTACGACGACGGGACCTCGGAGCCGACCGAAATCGTGCACAACACGCTCCGCGCCCGGTACGAGATGGGCGATTCGGCCGTTCACGACGCCATGCGGCGGCTCGCGGACCTCACGCTCCGCGCGCGGCAGGCCTTGGATGACCAGGACGCGAATCTCTTCGGCCGGCTTATCGACGAGAACTTCGACATCCGCCGGAGCATCTGCACGATCGCGCCGCGCCAGCTCCAAATGGTCGAAACGGCCCGCGGCGCCGGGGCCAGCGCGAAGTTCGCCGGTTCCGGAGGGGCCGTTATCGGGACGTACCGCAGCGACGCCATGTATTCGCGGCTCGTCGAAGTCATGCGGCGGATCCACTGCCGCGTCCTGAAAGCAAAACCCGCCACGGACAAGCCTTCATGAGAAAGCCGACCGCCCTGATCTCCGGAATCACCGGCCAAGACGGTTCCTACCTCGCCGAGTTCCTCCTGGGCAAGGGGTACGACGTCCATGGGATGGTCCGCCGGGCCAGTACGGAGAATTTCGAACGCATCGACCACTTGCGCGACCGCATCACGCTCCACCAGGCCGATCTGCTTGACCAGCTCTCCATTATCACCCTCGTCCAGGACATCCACCCTACGGAAATCTACAACCTTGCCGCGCAGAGTTTCGTTCCCACCAGTTGGCTCCAGCCGCTGTTGACGGGGGAGTTCACCGCCTTGGGCGTTACTCGGATGCTCGAAGCGGTCCGACTGGTCGATCCGACTCTCCGTTTCTACCAGGCCAGTTCCAGCGAGATGTTCGGCAAGGTCCGCGAGGAACCCCAGAACGAAAGTACCCCCTTCTACCCCAGAAGTCCCTACGGCGTCGCCAAGGTCTACGGGCACTTCATCACCGTCAACTACCGCGAAAGCTACGACATCTTCGCCTGCTCCGGCATCCTCTTCAATCACGAATCCCCCTTGCGCGGCAAGGAGTTCGTCACTCGAAAGGTCACCGACGCCGCGGCCAGGATCAAACGGGGCCTGCAAGACAAGCTCTTCCTCGGCAACCTCGACGCGATGCGAGACTGGGGGTTCTCCGGCGACTATGTCAAGGCGATGTGGATGATGCTCCAGCAAGACAAGCCGGACGACTACGTCGTCGCCACCGGAGAAAAGCACTCCGTCCGCGAACTGGTTGAACTGGCCTTCTCCTACCTCGACCTCGACTGGAAAAAACACGTTGAAATCGACCCGAAACTCTACCGCCCCGCCGAAGTCAACACCCTCCGCGGCGATGCCGCGAAAGCGCGGGCCGTCCTCAAATGGGAACCGACGGTGACGTTCCCGGAACTGGTGCGAATGATGGTGGACGCGGATGTAAGGCGGGTGGACCGGGATCTCAGGTAATCCGTTTCTCGCTGAGCGGCGAGTAGAAGCCTTCCCTCTTCGGATTCGTCATCTCGCGGCAACACTAGCGGATCATCTGGCGATTTGTCTTCTCCGTCAGTTGGCCGCCTCCTCAAACGTCTTTGGCGCTGACTTGTAAATGGCCTCCGGATGGAGACTCAAGTCTTAACAGGCTATTAAATCCCTATCAAAAAATGTGTTACGAATTCCCTGTTTGCACACCACTTGGGCTGTTGTCCGCTTGCAGACGCAAGAGACATCCCATGATTCAGGAAGCGGCTGTACCAACTCAGACGCATTTGTGCGGCTTCCCGGAAGACGCTGCTTGATCTCAAACGGCCAGTTGCGCGCTGGCGGTGAACCCGCTTGACCACCCGGACCTTCGACGCGGACGGGGAAAGCGCGACGGAGACGCCCGAGACGACGCATTACGTTTATGACGGGACGGAGCCAGTGCCGGTGGAAGTGAGGGCGGCGAAGTAGCCGCCCGCGAAGACCTCTCCCGACGAGTAATCCAAAGCGTCCTTGTTTTCCCACGCCCAGTTGGTCATGTCGAGCGTCAGATGGTTCCGTTCGCAGTCTATTCGCTGGCACGCTTGCGGTACTCGCCGGGCGTCATTCCCAGCTTCTCGCGGAAAATGACGCCCATGTGGGCCTGGTGCCCGAAGCCGGTCCTCTGGGCAATCATTCCGATGGTCATGTCCGACTCGGCCAGCAGGCGGCAAGCGGTGTCGATCCGGACGCGGGAGATTTCATCGTGTACCGATCTACCGAGAAACTCCTGGAAGCCGCGCTGCAGAGAACTCTTCGACACGGCGACGAACTCGGCCACGTCCTCGACGCGGAGTTTTCCGCAGGCCTTCTCGTGGATGAAGCGGACGGCCATCGCGACGTCGGGGTCCTCGATCGCCATGATGTCGGTCGACTGCCGCGTCACCACGCCGACCGGCCGCAACCGCACGGGTTCGCCTGGTGCCGGCTCGCCCTTCAAGAGACGGTGCAACATTTCGGCCGCGGTGTAGCCGACCTGGAGATGCCCGGCATCGACGGTGGAAAGGGGTGGGTTACAGATGGCGCAGATGGTCTCGTCGTTGCCCGCGCCGACGACGGCGATTTGCTCGGGGACGAGCACGCCGACCTGGCGGCAGGCGTCCAGCACGCTCTGACCGTACAGGTCGTTGCATACCATGATTCCGCAGGGCCGGGGCAATTTGGCGATCCACTTCCCAAGACGGCCCAGTTCCGCCTCCCAGGCGGTGAAATCCGTGTGGCGGCTTACGACATGGTATGCGCGGCAGCGGCACCCCAGGAAGCGGACCCGTTCGCAGAACGCATCTCGCCGCTCCGCCGACCATGCGACCCCTCTGAGCCCCACGAAGCCGAATTCCCGCAGTCCGCGTTGGAGAAGGTGTTCCGCCCCCATGCGGCCGATCTCGCGATTGTCCACGGTGACCAGGCAGTCGCCGGGGTTCGGCTCGGTCCCCAGGACATTCACGACCGGAACGTTGAGTCCTCCCAGAAGCCGTCGCAGGGAACGCTTCTCGATCCGCGCGATCAATCCGTCGCACCGCCAGCGCCGCAAAAGGGCCGGCATCCACGATTCTGGATCGCGGGGTTGGTGGAATATCAGCCAGTCACCATGCTCGCGCGCGTAGCGCGCCGCGCCCCGAAGCACCTTCCTGCCCGGCGAAAACGCCGTCTCGACGATGATTCCAATATGGGACCGTTTGGCCGGAGTCTTGTTTTCCATGACTGGCAGGCAAAGGAAGGAACGCGCGTGGCGTATTGGATTACAACCGAATCACCGGACACCCGAGAAGTCCGTTCGCCGGGGGGGGGCGAACGCTCTCCTCCATGGCCTTCGCCCGTCTATTCTTACCGCGCGGGGGGACCGATTGAAGGGAGGGAGTCATTTCCGATAAACGAATACGCGATTCCTACAAAACAATCGCTTGACACCAGGTGCAATTCGGAAGAATAATCGGGTTTATGCGTGAGAGGCTGTTTATGCGATAGCGTTGTTCCCGATATTGGCAGCGAAATGAGATTTCATCCCCGGCACTGCCTCCTGGCGGCGTTTGCCGTTTTTCTCCCGGTTTCCACGGTCGTGGGGCTGGAGGTGGACCCGATTCTCCTTTGGTCGTTTGAGCAATTCCAGACGACGGAACCGCGGGTTCTGGATGAGTCGGGGAATGCCCACCACGGGACGTTTTCCGGTGGTACGGCCGCACAGAGGCCCAACGGACCGGTCGGGGACTTCTATCTTTCCCCCAATAACACGTTGTTGGCGGCGACGAACTCGACCGGGGCCGGCCTCGGCCTTTCGGGGGATTATACCTTCTCGGTCTGGTTCCAGGGATACGCCGCCAGTGCGAACGGGGTGATTGGTGGAGCCTACGGCGACGGATCCGTACCCGGCTTCGGGTTGTACTTCCTGGGAGGGAGTCACAAGCTGGCATACTACCACGTCGAGTCAACCTCTCCGTTCCGATACAACGGCGTCACTTCAACGGAATCGTACGCGGAAGGATGGCACCACGCCGCGGCCGTTTTCAAAAAGGGGGTCGGTTCCACGCTGTACGTCGACGGCGTCGCGGTCGGGACGGACAATTCCCACTCTTCGGGAATCTCGTCGTTGCCGAAACCGTTTACGATCGGCGGGCAAGACTATTTGTCTCCGCGTTACTATCAGGGGGGCATCGATCAGGTTATGCTTTTCGACGAGGCTCTCAGCCCGGCCCAGATCGCGGAGCTTTACGCCCAGGGGGAGGATCCCGGCGATCCCCCGGACCCGCCGAACCCGATCTTTTCGAAGCTGTACTCGGTTTCCGCCGGAAATTACTGTCTGGCGGGGACGTGCGTCGACTATAACGGGGACGGCAGGAAGCAGCTTCTGTTCAACTCGCGTTCGAACAACCTGCTCGAGATGCGAAACGCCGACGACGGCAGCATCATCTGGAGCAAGCCCTTCGCGGGGGCGAATCAGTCGCTGATGGCGTACGACGTCGATGGAGACGGCGATTTCGAAATACTCTACACCGTTTCCGGCCCGGGACGTCTTTACTTGCTGGATCACGATGGGAATACGATCGACTATTGGGATTCCGGAGACAACAAACTGGGCAACTCGCCGGTGATCATCGACGGCGACGGCGACGGCGCCCTCGACGGCTATTTCGGATCGCGAACGCAATACCTGCTACGCATCGGCTTTGAAGATCCGAGCAATATCCAAGAGCTGGGCCGGAGGACGCCGTGGAGCCAATGCGGTGCCCACACCTCGGCCAAGGACGTCGACAATGACGGCAAATGGGACCTCTTCGCCGGAACCGGCGACGACGCGGGTTCGAACAACGGCGTGTTGCATCGTTACGACCCGGTTGACTTGAGCACCGTCTGGTCCTATTTCACCAACGACAACGCCTCCAGCGCCGATGCGGTTTTGGTCGATATCGACGGCGACGGCCAAGTCGAAATCATCAAGTCGGTGGACAATTACGCCGGCGACGACGCCCATGACGCGATTCACGCGTTTAAGGTTGACGGAACGCACCTCTGGTCACGTCCCGGCTTTTCCGGAGAGGATTCCCCCAACGTGGCGGATCTGGACGGGGACGGCGAGATCGAGATTATCGGGATGACGTTCGGCAATGTCGTTTACTGCCTCAACGCGGATGGCAGCGTACGGTGGCAGGTGGACCTGCGGCCGGAGCTTACGGACGCGGCCCACGCCTACATGACTCCCATTCTCGTCGATCTGGATGGAGAAAAGGGCCTGGAAATCCTGGCGATGACCAACGGGGGGTATTCCGGGACGCTGGGTCACGGCAAGGTCTTCGCCCTCGACGTGGAAGGGAACATCCTGGCCGAGTACGACGTTGGGGGAAACCGCTATTGGGGGGAGGCCTTTGTCGCGAACGTGGATGACGACCCCTTCCTCGAAATAGTCCTCAGCGGAAACGGCGGGTATGACGTCATCAAAACCAAGGGGTATGGTCCCGACGTCGAGTACTTCCAGCGGCGCCGAAGCTATACGCGCAACAACGTGATTCCGTGGGCGTATGAGGACGACTACTTCATCTACCGCGGAACGAAAATCAACGTCGAGAACGAAACGGACGATCTGGTCCTGGTCAGGCAGCCGAACGGCCAGTATTCCCCACAAGGCGTATTCATGACGGACGTCCTGACGCTACCGACGGACGAATTTCGTTTCACCACCCTGGTATACGAAACGGAAGCCCCGCCTGGGACTTCGATCACGGTGAACGTGCTCGACGACAGCGGCCAAGTGGTCTTGACGAATGTCGCCAGCGGAGCCCACCTGGAACTGGCCCATGCCGTCCGGCTTCAGTTCATTCTGGCGACGACCGACGGCGGCCTGACGCCGCATCTGGACTTCTATTCTCTGGCGTTCGATAAGATTCCGCCGCTGGAAGGAGACCTCAACGGCGACGGTTTCGTCGGCAGTGCCGATCTGGACATCGTCCGGTCGAATTGGGGGAATGAAGTCACTCCGGGTGATCTTGGCGCCGGCGACCCGTCCGGGGACGGTGTCGTCGGAAGCGCCGATTTGGACTTGGTGCGAGCGAACTGGGGGAGTTCTCGCGCCGCCGCCGTGCCGGAGCCCGGAAATCTCGTGATGTTGCTGTTGCTCATCCTGGCGGGAATCGCCGGACGCGGCGGAACACGGGCCGTTTCGTAAGAGGAGGAAACAATGAAGCGAAATTCCGGTTTTACCCTGGTGGAACTACTGGTCGTCATCGCGATCATAGGAATCCTGATTGCCCTTTTGTTGCCGGCGGTTCAGGCGGCGCGTGAGGCGGCCAGACGACTTCAGTGCCAGAACAACCTGAAACAGATCGGACTGGCGCTGCACATGCACCATGACGCGAAGGGCTCGCTTCCGCCGCTGTGCAACCACGAATGGGCCGAGAGCGTCCGCCAGATGAGTTTCCACTATACTTGGGTGGCTTGGTCCTCTCCCTATTTCGAGGCCGGGCCGCTCTACGAGGGAATCAATTTCGAAATTCCGCCCTGGGTGGGGAACGTGAACCTGCGGCTGCGCGAGACGCCGCTTCCGACATTCGATTGCCCCTCCGACCCGGAGGTGGGGTTGGCGTTTTTCGGGGCGACTCCCCAGGCGCCTCGGGGAACGTATTGGGCACGGGGGAACTACTGCGCCAACGTCGGCATTGGACCGATTCCCTCCCGGAACGACCCGAAGCCGAACGCCGTTTTTTCGTACAACAGCAAAACCCGATTCCGCGATTTTACCGATGGCACGTCGCACACGGCCATGGTCGCGGAAATCATCAACGTCCCGGGGGACGATTTCCGGGGCGTGCTCTACACGACGAGTTATCCGCATTACCGACACGACCGCGTACCGAACAGCCCTTTGCCGGACGAGTTGCGCGGCGGCCAGTACAAGTGCTGCGTGAGTTCGGACGACGCACCCTGCATTACGCCGTATACGCACAACAATCCGGAAGGCGCGCTGGTGACCGCGCGGAGCAAGCACCCGGGCGGCGTGCAGGTTCTGCTGGGAGACGGCAGCGCCCGGTTCGTGAACAACACCATAAACTTGACTGCCTGGCGGGCTCTCTCAACGCCGGCCGGCGGCGAGATTATTGACGAGGATTAGTGTTTCGAGTTTTCGTGTATTCCGTCTGTTTTCGCAACGTGAGGAGGATTCGCCCATGAAGAATCTGTTTTGTTGGTGTCTTGTCGCGGGGTTGCTGACGCACCTCGGCGGACAAGCCTTGGCCCAAGATGTGTGGGATATGTCCGGATTCGACCGGCACGGAACCTTCACGACCGGGGTTCCCCCGGTGTTCGTGGACGATGGGAGCGGCCCGTTCGGGACCCCCTACTACGATTTCGGCGGGGCGATGGCGGCCTCCGACGTTCCCAGCGATTGGGGGCTCGGCGGCTCGTACACGATGTCCCTGTGGTTCGAGGGATATGATATCGCTTCGCTGGGAGCAAACGCGGTCATCGCCGGCAGTTACGCCGACGGGAGCGTTCCCGGATTCGGGCTGTACTTCCAGGGCTCGGGGGGAAAACAGAATACCCTCACCTTCTACCACGTATCGACGACATCACCGTTTACTTTCGTCGGCGCGGGTACGACCCAGAATATGGGTTCCGGTTGGCACAACGCCACGGCCGTCTTCGAGGAGGGAGTCGGGCTGTCCTTCTATTTGGACGGCAGCCTCGAACAGTTCAGCCCCTCGACGGTACCCGGCGTTTCCGTGTTCGCGAAGCCGTTCACCGTCGGAGGCCAGGATTACTCCGCGCCTCGGACGTTCGACAATGGAATCGACGAGGTGAAGCTCTTCAACCGCGCGCTTTCGGCCGCGGAGGTCGCGGAGTTGGTCGCGTCGAACACGGCGACCGGCGCCGTCCTGGACTGGACTTTCGATGCGCAGGGGCCGCCCCGCCCCGTGGACGTCCCTGACTTCTCGGGGAATGAACGCCATGGTTATTACAAGGGAACCGCCAGGTGCGTCGACGACGGTAGCGGCCCGGCCGGGTTATACTACGCGGCCGACGGCGCGTCGATGATCGAGTCGGACTGGATTCCGGGAGAACTGACCGGCAGCTACAGCGTGGCCGCCTGGTTCGAGGGGCACGACGCCGCCTCGACCAATGAGGTGATCTTCGGTAGCTATGCCGACGGCTCGGCGCCCGGATTCGTTCTGCAGTTCGTCGGCGATCCGCGTCACGGGGACGATCAGCTTCTGGCGTTCCACGTCTCGAAGACGAGTCCCTTCACTTATTCGAGCGTGAAAAGCCCTCAGAGCTATCACGAGGGGTGGCATCAGGCGGTGTTGGTCTTTGAGGAGGCCGTGGGTCTTCGACTCTACGTCGACGGCGATTTCGTCGCGGAAAACACCTCACTCGGCGAGGGAATCGGGGAGTTCGCGCTCCCCTTCACCGCCGGCGGCCAAGCCTACAAGACCGAACGGAATTTCAACGGCGGCCTGGACGAGATCCTCGTCTACGACCGTGCCTTGACGGCCGGCGAAATCGCCGGCCTGTATGCGAATACCATTCCCGCCGGCGCGTTGCTCCACTGGGGATGCATCCCCGAGCCGGGAGTGGCCGTGTTTCTCGCCGGGCTCGTCTTCGCGGGCCTTTTCCGGCGAAATCGAAGAGCGTAAGCCAAAGGAGGTAAGCTAATGCGATTTTATCCATTTGTTATGACGGTGGTGCTTGCCGCCACCTGTGCCGGCGTCGCGGTCGCACAGACCGTCGAAGACGCGTCCGGCAACGAGCGAGTCGGACTGCTCGGGCTCGGAGTACCGCCGGCGGTGATCGACGATGGAAGTAGTCCCACCGGCACCCCCTATTTCCGATTCGGCGGAAGTCCGGTCATGTCGGCCGAGGCGTCCCAGGATTGGGGCATTAACGGCTCCTACACCTTGTCGCTGTGGTTCGAGGGATACGATATCGCGACCTTGAACACCAACGCGGTCCTCGGGGGGAGCTACGCCGATGGGAGCGTTCCCGGTTTCGGCGTGTTTTTTCTCGGTGCAAAGGGGGTGGTGAACCAGATCGGCGCCTATCATGTGTCGCAGACGAACCCCTTCACGTTCAATGTCGTCCAAGACTGGCAGGACTTGAGCGTCGGGTGGCATCACGTGGGGCTCGTTTTCGAAGAAGGCGTCGGTTCGTCGCTTTACATTGACGGCGTCCTGTCCGACGCCGATTCGACGGTCACCGCGGGAGTCGCCGAGTACCAAAGGCGGTTTTCCATCGGCGGCCAGGATTATTCCACCGCGCGACCCTTCGCCGGAGGCATCGACGACGCGATCCTGTATCCCCGCGCGCCGAGCCCGACGGAAATCAGCGCGATCTACGCCGGGAACGCGCCCTCCGGCGCGGCACTCCACTGGGAGTTCGATTCCATCGACCTGCCCCCCGCCGACGTCCCGGACCTGTCGGGGAACAATCGGGACGGATACTTCACCGTCGAGGGGCCGACCGCGGTAAACGACGGTACCGGACCTCACGAGGGGTATCTGATGTTGGACGGTACCGGCTTCGTCAACAGCGGATGGAAACCCAGCGAACTGACCGGCAGCTACACCGTCGCCGCATGGTTCCAGGGACACGACGCGGCCGCGACCAATGAAACGGTCTTCGGCAGCTATTCCGACGGCGCCAATCCAGGTTTCGTCTTGCAGTTCGTCGGGGACCCTCGCCACGGAGACGATCAACTGGTCGCCTATCACGTGACGACGACGAGTCCCTTCACCTACGCGACGGTGAAAAGCCCGGAAAGCTATCACGACGGCTGGCACCACGCGGTTCTGGTCTTCGAAGAAGGAATCGGGCTTCGCCTGTACGTGGATGGAGCCAAGGTGGCGGAGGATGCGAGCGTCACCGAGGGGGTTTCGCAATTCCCGGTCGCTTTCTCCGCGGGCGGTCAGAACTATACGGCCCAGCGGCCGTTCACGGCCGGACTCGACGAGGTGCTCGTCTTCGATACGGCCTTCTCCGATGCTCAGGTCTTGGACCTCTACAATAACAACACCGCGACGGGGGCCCTCCTCCACTGGGCGTTTGACGCCGACGCGCAGAACCTTCCGGGCGACCTCAACGGCGACGGCACCGTCGGCAGCGCCGACTTGGATATCGTCCGCGCGAATTGGGGAGCAACGGTGGAGCCGGGTTGTCTCTCCTGCGGCGATCCGTCCGGAGACGGCTCGGTCGGCTCGGCCGACCTGGATATCATCCGCGCGAATTGGGGAGCGACCGCCGCGGCGGCCGTCCCTGAGCCGAGCGGATTGGCGTTGTTGGCCTTGTCCGGCATGGTGTTGGCCGGTCTTGGTTCGCGCCGCGGTCGCAAGTAAGGTGTGTCGCCTTCGCAGTAACCGGAAACCGACGATTCTCAATCCCCGGGGGCGTGTTCATCGCACCCTCCGGGGAGCGGAGCCGTCGGATGCTTTCTTCGGATCGTTTGCATGTCGTTGTCAACACGGACCCCTAGCGATCAGTCATGAAAATCGCCGTTACGCTGGATTTGGAGATGTCCCGGCATTATCCTAAACGGGGAATGACCCGTTGGGATTACGAGAAAGGAAATCTCGACGACGCGAGCAAAGAGTATACGCTTCGCGCGGCGCGGCGGTTGAAGGAGGCCGGCGGCGTTCTCAACGCGTTCGTTCTGGGGCGGACCCTGGAACAGGAGAACGTCGATTGGCTCTTGGATCTGATCGAGGGAGGCCATCAACTGGGCAATCATACTTATGATCACGTCAAACTGGTTGCCCGGTCTCCAGAGACGCTCCAGTTTCGCTTCAAGCGAGCCCCCTGGCTGTTACGGGGGGTACCGGTGGAAGAGGCGATCGTCGACAACATCAGGATGGCCGAGGAGGCGATGCGAACCCGGCTGGGAGTGACTCCGGTCGGTTTCTGCTGCCCCTATGGATTTCCGGACGGGTTGACGCGCAGGCCCGATTTGCAGAGAATGCTCCACGACTTCGGGTACCGATGGGTGATTAGCCATTACCGCGAGGCGCCCGAGATTCCCAGGACCGGCCCCGGCTCGCGGGAGTTCGGGCGGATTTCCAAGAACGTGGCGAGGGTCCAGCCCTATCGGTACCCGATCGATCTGGTGGAACTCCCGATCGGTTGTCCTACGGACGTGATGGTCTTCCGGAGCCGGCGTTGGAAATTGGATGAGTTCGTCGCGATGGTCGAGCGGTGCTGCCGGTTCGCCATCGAGCGGGACTTGACGTTTCACTTCGCGTCCCACCCGTCCTGCCTGGGCGTGGTCGATCCGGAGTTGAAAACCATCGGCCGCATTTGCGAAATCGTGGAGGAATCGGGGAAGGCCGCAAGGCTTGCCTCATTGACTCAAATTGCCAAGGAAGTGGAGGGGAAATGACGGAAGGGGAATCGAACGCTGCCCGGCGACGGGCGCGCTACGAAACCTGGCTCTCACGAGAGCCGGTGGATCGGCCCCTCCTGGGGCTGGTATGGGAGCCGGACATCCCGCCGCCTCGGGAGTTCACGGAG
>CAZFQG010000180.1:0-12980 GCA_964520785.1 uncultured Planctomycetaceae bacterium
AGAAGATCACCAACCGCTACCTCTGGGGGCCGGCGGTGGATCAGATTCTGGCGGACGAGCAGGTGGAATGGAACGTCGTTGCCGAAGAATACCGACATCGACCAAATCCTCTGGCCCCTCACCGACCATCAGGGCACCGTCCGGGACCTGGCTGCGGTCAACGTGCAGGTTGAGTTGCGACGCGAGAACTCCAACTCCGCCTCTTTCTTCTCCCATTCCTCCAAGGCGAGCCTACAGGTCTCGGGCGATCTGGTTCCGATGCCTTTGGCGAGATAGAACACCTGCTGCTTGCCGTCGACGACTTTCGTTTTCCGGTAACAGCGTCGCGGCTCCCACCAGGACAGGCCCGCCTTCACTTCATATGCGCGTCGATTCACCGTCTTAGTCCGCTTTGCTGGTCCTTCCCCGGCGATGTATCACTATCCCTATCATACAGTCACCCAAAGCAGTGTACATACCTCTAAAGACGTATAGTCATAAGTGTTTATACAGCATAGAGTTACGACCCACGCTTGTACACCTACCCCCTTATTGGCCTCGTTACTCGGAGTTTGCCCGGGCCCGCGACGAAGCCTCCGGGATGGGCGCCTTCCGCGTCATGATCCGCTCGTACCGCAATAGCAATTCCGTCACCGCGTCGAGCTGTTCGACGCTTGTCCCGGGGAGCAGGTCTTGGCCCAGTGGTTCTCCGTCCGGCGGGAAGTTGACCGGCATGGCCGTGTATGGCAGGATCGCCTTGGGGTTCGCCAGCCAGCGCCGGAGGTATTCCCCGCGGAGCCGCCGGTGGACGTCGGCCAGGTTCGGCGCCAGGGTCGTCGTGATTTCGCCGCCGGGACCGTAGTCGCCGATCAGGTGACACTTGGCGCAATAGGTCTTGGAGTCGATGAGAATGTCCATCGCGCACAGAAGAAGCTCTTCCCGGGCCTCTGAGTCGGCCTCCGCGAGAACCGGAGTCGGGCGGTCATAGGGAGACTCCGCCCCGTCGCCGGCGGCGAAATAGGCGGTGAAGGTTGCCGCCTCGTCGCGAGACAGGTTGTACCGGGGCATGTTCAACACGCGCGCCGGGCGGATCGGGGCCGGGTCCAGGAGGTACTCGTAGAGCCATTGCGGCCGGACCTTGAGCCCCTCGGCGATCAAGGGGGGCGGCAGCCAACCCCAGGCCTCGGTCACCGACGAACTCGTCCCGGAAGAAAGTGCCTCCTCGACGACCAACGGATAGAGCCACCGCGCGAAATCGCCGCCGTCGTAGGGTTCCTTTCGGATGATGCGGGGCCGGGCAATTCCAATTCCCATTCCGCCGGCCGGCCAAACATCGCCGTTGACCAGCGCCGGTTCCCAAGGAGTGACGAAGTAAAGGGGGTTCCCTTCGTGGTCCTCGTCTTCCATGAGTTCCCCCTCTTCTTCATCGAGCATCGGCATTCCGACGACGCGCGCCCTGCCCAGGCCCCGCCGGTCGACCTGCCGCGACGCTTCCATCTCCGTCCGGGAAAACCACGGCTCCAGGAACGCGAAGTCGGGCGCCACGATCGGCGGTGCGAACTCCTCCGGATCGTACTCGAACGTCCACCGTTCCATCGCCAGGGCATGGCACCGTGCGCAGGCATACTTCGTCAGCAGTCCGCGGCCTTCGATGCGGGCCTTCTCACGCGGCGAAGGACTGTAGACGTACCGGCCGCTCTTGCTGTTCGGCGCGTCGGCGGTCAAACCGAGAACGAACACGGCGATCTGCTCGACCTGTTCATCCGTCAGGTCGAACCGGCCCATCGTCAGAAGTTCGTGGTAGGCCTTCTCCTCGGCCTTCTCGTAATCGAAACTCCGCGGCTCGTGGAGCTTCTGCCACAGGAACCCCTCGCGCCGGTGGCCGGACACCGCGTCTTCGAAAAACGCCCGGCGGGATTTCGCTTCCGGGTCCTCCGCCGCGGAGCCGTTCTTCGCGGCCATGTATTCGCCGACCTGCTCGAACGCCAAGAGCGACTCCTGCTTGCGGCCCCAGTCCGAAAGGGCGGGGCCGATCAGCGGGGCGTCCTCGAAGCCCGGGATGTCGTGGCAGCCGTAACACCCGCGTTTGGCGATCGTGCGGCGCCCGACGTAGCGGAGCTTCTTTTCGATGGAACGCTCGCCGAGGAGTTCGTCGGCATCGGTTGCCGTCCTCTCGGATTCGGGAATGCCCTGCTTCAGGTACGCTTCCGCCTGTGTATCGGAGAAGACCTTGGACAGGTGAGAGAAGACCAGTTCATCCAAGGCCGCTTCATCCAGTGGCGGCGGCTCGGGGCATTGCCAGTCGTCGCTTTCAAGCAGATATGCTCCAACGTGGGCCGCCTGCGCGGCGGTCAGTCGCGAGTTCGGCATGATGGTCCGCGGGGCGCGCCGGGCGGGATCACGAATCCAATCAACGACCCACTCTCGTCCGAGATCGTCGGCGTACTTCGCGCCCAGCCGGGAGAGGTCCGGACCCTGAGTGCCGCCGTTCCACTCACGGCCGCTGTAGTCTTCGTGGGTGTGGCAGGCGAGGCAACCCTGGGTCTGGAACAGCCTTTCTCCTTCTTCGGCGGAGGGTTCTTCTTCACTGGGCGGCAATAGATCGAGCGTCCCGCCGGCAAAGCGGAGGTACTCGGCCATCGCCAGAAGCTCGACCGGTTCGAACCACTTCGCCCCTTCCAGCATCTCTCCCGAGAGATGCCCGTGCATGCGGTAGAAGGAAGGCATTCGCGTGCCGCTTCGATAGGAGGCGGGATCCGCCGTCCAGGAGACGAGGAATTCCTTGGACAACCGCGTTGGCGTATCGCGGAGGCTCGGGCCGACCTTCCGCATCGACCCCGGATTTACTTTGACGTCGGCGAGAACGGCCGCCAGACGCGCCGTCTCCGGGGTCTTCTCCGCGGGGTCGAGTAGTTCGACCAGCCGGCGGTGCGACTGCGCGTCGTCCGGGTCCGCGACGATCCGCCCGGCGAGGGCCGCTTGGGCCTCGTCCAGGTCTCCCGTCGCCAGTAATCCCAGCGCCGCCTCCGCGTAATTCGGCTCCAGACGCAGATCGGGGCCGACGGCACGCCCGGCGGCGTCGGTGCCTTTGATTTCGTGGCAACCGAAGCAGCCGTTCTCGCGGACGAGGTGATACCCGGCGACGAGGCTCGGGGCCGGCGGATCGGGGTAGCGGCGGCTCGCCTCCAGCTCGACCACGTCGTGATGGCACCGCAGGCAGCGGCTTTCGGCGAACCGGCCGGGCATCATGGGCCGTTCCCAGTGCGGATTGCGCGACCAACCGTACGCGTCGCGCCACGAGGCCGCTTCCTCCGGATCATTCGGTGAGTGAGACGCCCACTCGAAGGCGGTCGCCGTACCCTGGCCGTCGTGGCAGATCGTGCAGCCGAAGACCGGCGCCGGGTGCGGACTCGAGGCTCCCACGAAGAGGTCCAGCCGCGGGTGGGAGCAATACGGCCGTTCGAGTCCCCTCCGGACGTTTACGTCGACGACGATGTGCTCGTCGCTCTCGTCCCGCGGGGCCGTCTCGGAGTTCACGGCGTCCAACAACAGTTTAGTCGCGGCCTCCAGGTCGTCGACGGCGGTTCCATTCACCACCGCGAGGGCGTCGCCCGATTCCAGGAGTCCCATCGCGGCGACGGAGCGGGGCAACACGAGTCCGATCGTCGGCACGGTCGGCTCGAGAACGCCGCGATCTGCCCATTCGATCCCGTATAGCTCCCGCACGGCCGGTTTGGTTGCGTCATCACCGTGGAGTTCTTCGACCAGCTCCAGGGGGACCTTCAGTTGCACGTGAAGTGTTTGGATGGGCGGAAGGGCCGGCTCCGCGGACGTGCCGGGGCGGCTTTTGTCGATGCCGAAATGGCAGGTCGTGCAGCGGTCGAAGCGGGCGACCTGCCGGAAGTGATAGTCGATCGTCAGTTCCGGCAGCCAATACTGCTGTACGGCCAGGGGCCCGCCGAAGGCGTCGAGGAAGGGGGATTGAAAGAGGTCCTTGGCGATCGTCCACGACTGCCGGCGAAGAGTCCGCCTGAGGCGGTCTTCGTCGCGCCGATCCTCCCCGGGCCCGGCGGATTGCGCGGTCTCGTTCTCCTGAAGCTCCGCGGCGGTCAACCAGGGCTCGACCTTCTCACGGTACGTCCGCTGATACTCCTTCCACTGGCGCCGATGATCGGCCACGACCATCCAGACCGTCACCGCCAGCAGCGCCACCGACGCCACCGCGAAGAGCAGATGAAGAACGTTCGTGTTGTAAAAGGGCTTATCGGATGGACGCATTCTATGTGTGTCGCCGCGTTGAGGCTTCGTTCGTGGCTGTCTCTCTTATCCCTGGGGCTCACGCCCCAGGCTACTTCTTGGCGCCCCCCTTGGGGGCATTGTCCTCACTCGGCAATCCTCCGTCAGATTCTCCTTTTGTCACTCTGCGATACCTTTCCCACTCCATCCATCCCTCGTCCCTTATGTCTCTCACTCCTCAGAAACTCAAATACCACTCCGGGATACTCACGATATAACTCAAGTTCCACGTCCAGCGGAGCAGCATCTTGATCGGCAGCATCAACATCATTAGGAACAGGAACGTAATAAACCAGTAGCGTGCGCCGCCCAAGGCGGCCCGGTATCGGCGGAAGAGGGTCCTCGCCAAAACCCACGGCAGTCCCACGAAGTATCCCAGCAGCAGCCCGATCCCGGCGCTTTCCCGCAGGCCGATAACCCCCAGACGCGCGAAAAACCCGCTTTGGGGCGAGGGCTGAGGAACCGAACGTCCCAGCAGGTTCATCCAGACGAACTCCGAGAGTTTCACGTTCTCGAGCGTGACGATTTTGTGCGGGTCGCGGTATTCGAACGGCCCGAAGAAGGTCCAGTTGGGTCCGCGCATGAATGTTCCGACCAGAATCAGCAGGATCCACAACTGGAAAAATCCGAAGAGGAACCCGGCGACTTCGATCTTCCGCTCGTTGATCGTGTAGTAGCCGTTTCCCTTGGGATTCTTATCCAGGTACGGAATAGCGCAAAGACCGACGATAATCAGCACCGGCAGGACGACGCCGGCCATCCAGGGATCGAAGAAGACGAGCATTTCTTGCAGGCCGACGAAGTACCACGGGGCCTTCGAGGGGTTTGGCGTGACGGCCGGATTGGCCGGTCCCTCGAGCGGGGCGGGAATCAGCAGTGACCAGACGATCAGCGCCGCCGTCGCCAGGATCGCCCCAATCAACTCCAAATAGATGACGTCCGGCCAGACGAGGACCTTCTCGGAGTACTCCGCCTCGACGGGCCGCCTGCCTTGGGTAGCGCGGCGGTCATTCTCCACCGCCTGGGCGACTCCCCACCACGTGAATATCCCGAGGAGGAAGACCATCGCCACGATCGGGACGTTGTCCGGCGCGGAGACGACGGCCGCGAAATCGGCGTCGGTGAGTGCCGCGCCGAACGCGCAGACGGCGCCATTGAGCATTATCCACGCCACGCCCGGGATGACGAAGAACCGCCGTCCCAGGAAAAGGACCGCCATAACGGCGAACGAACCGAGGAAGAACGAAACCGGGCCGACCGCCCAGTCGATCGCCCCCTTCACCGGCTCGGAGAAGGCCGGCGGCCGACCGAGAGCCGCCCAAACCGCGCAATAACCGAAACCGGCGGCAATCGCCGTCCACATGCCGGCACGGAGGAATCCCCTCCGGCAGGCGGCGCGAATCGCGGCGAACCCGTTCAGGGCGGCGGCGCAGCCGTAGTAGCCGGCGAGAAACCCAGAAATGCCGTGCGCGAATTCGTGGGGGCCGCCGTGCATCAGGAATCCCCCTCGTCATCCACCGCGGGACCGCTCATTCCGCCGTCCTTGCGGATCCGCCAGAAGTGGACCCCGATGAGCACCGCACTAAGAAGCGGAATCGCCACGCAATGGAGGATGTAGAACCGGTTGAGGGTCTCTTCGCCGACCGTCCTCGCCCCCAAGAGAAAGAACCGGCTGTCCGAACCGCTCGTGATCATGTCGACCCCTCCTCCGGCGAGAATCTGCTGGCCCGGCCCCTCGTGACCGACCAGAGGGACGGCCCTCGCCATGTTCGAGCCGACCGTCACCGCCCACATCGAAAGCTGATCCCAGGGCAGGAGATACCCGGTGAAGGAGAGCAGCAGCGTACAGACCAGGAGAAAAACCCCGATCACCCAGTTGAATTCCCGCGGCGGCTTGTAACTGCCGGTCAGAAATACGCGGAGCATGTGGAGCCAGACGACGATCACCATCGCGTGGGCGCCCCAGCGGTGCATTTTCCGCAGAATACCGAACGAGGCGACGTCGCGGAGGTTCAAGATGTCGTTGTATGCCCACTCCAGCGTCGGCCGGTAATAGAACATCAACAAGACGCCGGTGACCGTCTCGAACAGAAAGAGATAGAACGCCAAAGCCCCCATGAACCACGTAAACCCGGGCCGGATCGCGTGCTTGCGGATCGCGATCGGATGAATGTGCAGAAAGAGGTTCGTCACGATCACCGCGATCCGATTCCGCCGATCCACCGGCACGGGGTGCCGGAAGATGCTCTTCCAAAGTTGCGATTCGCGAAGGCGGTTTAGGGGCATGGAGGGGAGGGGACGGAGGGGCGAAGTGACAGAGGGGCAAAGGGGGGCGGTTAGGGAGAGGTTTGGTTGCCGGTTGTGGGTGCTCGTGAGGATTTCTGGGCCAGAAGCGAATCAAGTCGGGATGTAGGAGGCCGGATCGTTCCATTGACCGAGCTCCTCCTGAAACTTGCGGCTCTTGTCGACTTCGAGTCGGCCGTCGTCGGCAATATGGATCGCATAACGCTCCAGCGGTCGGGGGGCCGGGCCCTCCGTATTGAACCCCTCCATGGTGAAACCGCTGCCGTGGCAGGGGCATCTGAACTTCCGCTCGCCGTCCATCCAAAGGGTAATGCAGCCCAGGTGCGTGCAGACCGTGCTCAAGGCGTAAATCTGCCGCTTGCCGCGGTAGACCGCGTTGACGAGCCATACCCCGTATTCTTCCTTGAAACGGACCTCGACCGAGTCGTCGGGAAAATCGGCGGGGTAACCGACGTGGAACCGCAAGGGGGGTTCATTAACGACGTTCGGCATCAGGAACCGGCCGGTCGCCGCCGCCCAAAGCGTGCCGGTCGCCCCCAGCGCGGCCATTCCCAGGCCAAACGCCCACGCTCCGAGCCGGCCCAACGCACCGCGGCGGGTCGGCGGGACACGAGGGCTCTCTTGATTCCGGCAAGGGCAACAGGCGGATTTGGGGACTAAAGAAGGCATGAGACAGGTGTGTGGTTCTGGTAGGGGGCAGCTAGTGCGTCCAAAGTGCCGACCCACCCAGGGTCCGGGGGCATGACGAAAAACCCGGGAGGGCAGAGCGGCTTCACCGGGTCCGTTGTCGCCGCGGACCGTCGTTTCCAGGCTTAATCCCCTATTGTATATGCTCATCTTGATTTTTCCAGAGTAATCCTCGGATACGAAAACCGAGGAACCGACTCCGGAGGCAAGTCAAAGACTCTTCGTGTTGAATCAAGCGCGAGTCGGCGGTTTGACGTCTCTTGCGCGGTGGGAAGATACGTCACTAACCCGGAGGGATGCCGGTCGCACTACCTCGAGCCGGTAATGGAAATGTCCTCGATCGTATTCTTCCCCACGGAACCATGGAATCGCGCGCCGAAGCAGTGCCTGGGATTCAGTCGCGCTCCAAGACAAGTCGCTGCGCGGCCTCGCGGGGATGACTCACAACGGAACAACCCTCACCCTCTCACCCGCACTTCGTCCACGCACCGTTTCATCTCCTCCGTTTCGTCGCGAACTTGTTTAACGAACGAGTTCTCCTCGGCCGTGCCGATGACGGCTCGCATTTCGCTTTCGCCGTCGAAGGTCGCGTGGCGGAAGGGGTTGTCGTAGTCTTTCTTTCGGGTGAGGTATACCTGGTCGCGGATATGTTCCTGAATGCGCACCGCTTCCTCGAGCGCGGCGGACCAGAGGTCGTCGGTGAGGATGTCTGTCTCGTAGATCAGAAGGAGGCACGCCAGGGCGTGTCGCTGTTTGTCTTTTTCGTAGGAGTGCCAGAGGGTGTCCAGGTGATGGTGGATGTCTTGCCAGGTGTTCAGCCGGCCGGAGCGGATGTCCTCGCGGAGGTTTTCGGCGTCGATCCGCGTGACGAGCTGCCCGCCCAGGTTGACCCACTCGCGCCGCCGGCGGCGCCGGTCGCCGAGGTCGCCGGCCATGTCGGCCCTGTTGGCGTGGGGACGGCTTCGCATGTAGTCGAGGAGGTTCTTGACCGCGTAGTGGTGGAGCATCTCGTTGTAGGCGTGATAGGCGGGGCGGACCTTTTCCAGCACCGTTTTGCGCCGCGAATTCTCGATGTTCTCGCCGAGAATCTCCAGTCCCTCGGTCCGTTCCGGTGGGGCCAGAAGCAATTCATGCCCCATCAGGGCCAGGGCGTCCTCGCCGAAGTCTTCCGAATTATTCTCGCGGAGGCAGTAAGCCTTCGCGGTCGCGATCGAAAGAAGCCGCCGCGCGGCGAGGATCTCCTCCGCGGTGTCCGGTGCGAGGCTGTCGAATTCGACGTGCTGCGTCTTCGTCTTGCGGTTGTCCCGCGCCAGGTACTTCCAGGTGTTCCGCGCCAGGGCGTACATATTGTAGAGCCACCAGTAGGCCGGAATGATCCGCAGGCGGTCGAACGAGACGTCGTTGCTCAGCAGGGCGAAGGGATACGGGACGTTCAGTTCCGCCGGATAGTCCCCTTTGGCCAAGAGGACGAACGAGGCGAACCGCGACGAGTGCTTCAGCGTAGTACACAACCCCGGCCAGAAGCCCCGCCCCGCCACGATCTCGCCGTCGTTGGCGCGGCTGTTGTGGTTCGAGCCGATCGTCGCACCGGCCGCGATGTTGCTCTGCCCCATCAACAGGGACGCCGTCAAAAACGAGTTGTTGTGATGCTGCTCGTGGGCGGGAAAGACCAGGGTGTTGAGGATTTCGCAGCAGGAGACGGTCGAGTTGTCGCCCAAATAGGAATGGATCAGCCGTGCGCCGTACTTCAACGACGTGTTGTTTCCCATCACGAAGCGGACCGCCTTGCACCCGTAGAAGACGCGGCAGCCCAGGCCGACGATGCCGTTGACCAGCTCGACCCCCTCCCCGATCTGGGTCGGTTCCGCCTCGCTCGAATTGATCGTGAGGTTCTTCAGTTTGTTCGCCCCCTTGATATAGGCGTGCTCTCCGATCTTGACGTCCTTGAGAATCCGCGAGTTCTTGATGACGGTCGCCGTGCCGATCCGGCCGAAGAAACCGCGCCGCGGGTCGAACTGGTTCTGGGTGATCTCCTCGAGCCGGGCCCGCAGCGCCGCGTCGTCCCGGTACTTCGCCCAAAGATAGGCGTCGGCCGGCGTCATTCCGTCGAACGGCATCACCGCCCGGCCGCCGGTTTCGTTCATCACGTCCATCCAAACGCGGTGTGTCTCCGGTTCCCCCTCCTTGACGATGCCGTTGCCGAACTTGGCGTAGTTCGTCGTGTTCATCTCGTCGATGTTGCGGAGGGTGACATTGTCGCCGATGATGAACCTCGCCAGGTGCCGGACGTTGTGGATGGCGCAGTTGTCGCCGATATCGCACGAGATGATCAGGCTGTTCGTAATGCCGGCCGGCGTCATCAAGTCGTGGTGGGCCAGAACGACGTGCTCCAGTCGCCCGAGGCGGACCAGTCCGGTGAACTCGCAGTTCTTGATGAGTTCGGGGGAGAACGGGTCACTCACCAGGAGGTTGTCCCAGTTGTCGCACCGCGCGCCGTTCTTCACCAGCGTCTCGATCTCTCGCGAGAGCAAATGCCGCCACGAGTCGGGAGGACGGCCGACCTGCTCGTTCCGTAAATAGTTCTCGTCCGCTCCCGGTGGCAGATACTCTTGGGGAACGAAACCGTATCCCAACGCCTCGGCCGGCAGAATCTGTATTTCGCGCATAACCCGACTCCTCGCTGAATAGGGCGGCATTCCCATTTTGCGCAATCGGCGAAAACCTCCGCGCCACGGGACGACCTCACTGGAAGTGTACGTCCCAAGCGCCCAAACGTCCATGCGACGAAAGGTTTGCCCCTGCCGGCGACGCGTGAGGGAGGCACGGTGAGCGCGGGGCGAGTTGGATGCCGGCGGGACGAATCCGCGCGATTATTCCGGCGCCCTTGGCGGGGCGAATTTGATCTTTTCGATGAGCTTGATTACCCGGCCCCCTTCGATATATCCGGAGACGGCCGTGATGGTATTGATGACGTTCTCGAATTTCAGGTTGTAGTCGCAGTCGAGTTCGACCTCCTGCTCCGAGGCGACCGAACCCGGCCCGGCCTCGTCTCCGACGAGTCCGCGGATTTCGCGGCGGAGTTGTTCAAAGTCCCCCATGGGTCGCTGCCCCAGGGCCAGCGTTTCGAGGTTGCCGTTGGCGTCGGCGACCAGACGGATCGTCAAGGGGGGAAACGTATCGTCCGGAATGCCTTCGCTCGGCGCGGCGACCGGCATCTTGATGTTGAAGTCCCCCTCGGGACTGACGATCTTGAACGTCATCACGAAGAAGACCAACAACTGAAAGACGATGTCGATCATCGGCGTCATCATCAGTTCGATCTTGTCGTCGCTCTTTTTCCCGCGTATTTTCATGAGGTTCGGTTGTCTGGACGGGTGCGATAGCGAAACGGCGCCCCGTTTCGGGGATCCTCGAAGGACATGGCGGGCGACGCTACCGCCCGCCGATGGCGATGTCGTCGGAAATCTGCTTCGCGCGGAGGGCGAAGGTCTCGAAACCGGTATCTTGGCACACCTTGATCAACTCCTGGACTCGGCCCGTCTTGGCGTTTCGGTCACCCCGGATGATGATCGTCGCGTCGGACGGTTTCTGTCCGCGGGCTTCGAGTAACTGGCTTTCGCGGACCAACAAACGGCGGACATTCCCCAGCGGAACCTGTTCGGTACCCAAGATGACGGTACCGTTCTCCATCAATTGGAGAGTGAGCGGCGACGTGGGCGGTTTCTCCGCCGGCTTGGCCAACTGGCTCTCCGGAAGCTTGATCCTCTCGTTTTGATCGGCCTCGGCGAAGTTGATGAGCACCATGAAGAATGCGATCAACTGGAACGTCATGTCGATCATCGGCGTCATGTCGCCTTCGGCCTGCGGCAGTTCTGATCGTTTAATCCTTGGCATCGGCGGCCCCCTACTGGGCTTTCTTCGGCTGCGCCTTCGGTTGGAAACGGCTCATCATCTCCTCGCTGCGCCGACCGACCTCTAAAATGAGCCGCGCCACGCGGTTCCGCAGGATGCCGAACGCGGCAATCGCCGGAATCGCGATGAACAGCCCGATCAACGTGGTGAAAAGCGCGGTCGAAATACCCTCCGCCAACTCGGACGGCTTCGGCGTCGTGGGGCTGGTGGCGATCACGCGGAACGAGGCGATCATACCCTGGACCGTACCGAGCAGGCCGACCATCGGGCTGATCGTGCCGATCAACGCCATGTAGCTCAGCCGGTGCTCCATCTTCATCGTCTCCTCCTCGCCGATCTCCTGCATCGCCTCGATCGCCTGGGGGTAGCCGTCCTTCAGCTTGGCCAGCCCCGCGGCAAGAACCTGACCAATGAACGATTCATCCGTCCGGGCCATCTCGAAAGCGTCTTGGTACTTCTTCTCCTTGAGCAACTGGTCGAAGTTGTCGACAAGAGCCGTCGGAATCACCGTCTCGCGGCGGATCGCCATCACGTTCATGACGAACAGGGCCACCAGCGTGAAGGAAAGCCCCAGAAACACGATGCTGTAGAACAAGCCGAGTGACTGATACATCCACCCGAGCGTCGTCTGCTCCTCGACCGAAACCTCTGCCGGCGTCGCCGGAGCCGGTGCTTCCTCGACCGGCTCGTCCGGGATGTCGTCATCCTCCTGGGCCATGACGGAGGAAACATCCAACCCGGAAAGGTTCGAGAAAACTCCCATCGCGCCGAACAACAACGCCAGCGAGCAAACCATCGCCCCCGCCCAGGAGTTTCCTCGTAGTAAGCCGAAGAGCCTTCGCAGCATCGCCTAATTCTCCAGTTATGTTAAGAAACGTTTTTTTTGTATTGTCCGTGCCGCGAAACGCGCGGGTGACCCGGCCCAGTTCGCCCGATTTTGCGACTAATCTCTTAAGTTTACCCTCACTCGCCCCGTTCCGCAAAGGTTTCCCGGCGGGAGGCGCGCCGATTGGGCCTCTTCCATGGCACACTGCCGAAACGGGCCGTTGAACCGATAAGTCGCTTCATTCTAGCCTACAACCGTATTTGCTCAATACGGCGGCAATATGCATAAAAAGATCATAAAATGGCCCAAAGTGCGGTTGCGTGGATGATGTTTTCATGCTAGTATGGTGTACAAATGAACACTATTTACTCGGAGTATTCAGTATGAGACCCACTCACCGCACCGTTGTTTTCGAGCAAAAGCCTCAGCGTTCCGTCTACGCGAGCCAGACGGATTCGGAAGGTTTTCTGCCGCCGGAACCCCCGGCGAGGCCGCTGGGGCCGGAGGTTTTTCTGGATGCCTTCGACTTCGACGAGGATGGGGATTTTGACCCGCGTGATTTCGACCTGGACGGAAATGACGGCGAAGGTTCGGACACGTGGTGGGGGTAGTGCAATGCTTGCGTGGGAAAAAGTGGAAGAAATTCGCCGGCTGCTGGCGGATGAGGCTTGGTCGCACCGCCGGATCGCCGTGGCGTTGGGCGTCGGACGCAGTACGGTCGGCCGCATCGCCCGGGGGGAGTACGCGCCGGCCTCGACCGACCCGGAGGAAGACGAAGAGGAACGGGAGTTATTCGCTCCCCCGAGCGGTCCCCATCGGCGGTGCCCAAGGTGTGGCGCGAAAGTCCAACTCCCCTGCCTGGCCTGTCGCGTCCGGCTCTGGGATATGGTTGAGCGGCTCGCGAAGGGATCGTAAGGGACCCCCTGTGGGAACGTCCTTTTTACGCTCGCGCAGTAGCTTCATCGTAAATCTTGCC
>CAZFQG010000181.1:0-12804 GCA_964520785.1 uncultured Planctomycetaceae bacterium
CGTTGTCGATCGGTGCCAACACGGGCGCGACCGACAGGGTGAGTCGATCTTCCAACGACTCCAGACGCAATCCCAAGTTCTTCCTGTTTTCTCTGCGGCGCTGGTCCTTCTGCGCCTTTCGCCAACGGGAAACCATGGAACGAATCGACTTTGCCACGTGAGTTACTCCGAATGTGTCGCGGGTTTCGATAAGTGATGAGAGGAGAAGGGGGGGTCCGGTTGCCATGATCGGTTGTCATGCGATTCAATGACGGCAACCGCGGCCGTCCGGGGACATCTGGCGCAAATCGGCGCTGGCCCGCCGGTTTCTTCAGTGCCGGCACCTACCGCCGATGCAACCGACGTTACCGCGGCGGCGCTGGCCCAAAACGGCGATACCTTAAAGGAAGGACCGGTCAACATCGTCGATTATATCTACAGGGTAAACCGTTCCGAAGAAATAAACCAGGAAGTTTCTTGCGCTTGACGCAAGGGACTTGGGAATCACGAATCTACACACCCCCCGACAGCAGTATTTCAGCCGGAAAAAACCGAAGAATCACCCCGGATTACCACTAAAACTGGAATCTCCGGCCGAATAGTCCGATTATTTCGATTGTAGTGATATTAACGGGCGTGCCGAGATTGGGGTACGTCCTGGACAGTGCGAGGTCTTCAACGAACGCTCGGTACTTTGCATTCCACCCAGAAGTATTGGGAAGCGGGAGATGTTAAGACGAGCCGGGGGATTTGTGATGAAAAACAGCTTTCTTTTCTGCCTAACGGCATTCGTAATGTTCGGTTTCGCCGTGTCGGAGGCGTCGGCACAGAAGACGATGGCCGAAATGGTCTACAACCAGGGTTTCTCCACGGGAATCGACCTCGTCTTTCTGAAGCCACGATATGACGACAACCTGGCGTTCTCGATGCTGAATACCAACGAGGACTTCTCGACGGACGCCTACGGACGGAACTTCAGCTACAATCCCGAAATCAGCCCCAGGGTGTGGATCAGCAAGGAAGGGTATACCGGATTCAGCCTCCGGGCCAGATACTGGACCTATGACCACGATGCCGATGCGGAAAGCGCGGCCGTGGGCGGATTGACGACCCTTGTAGCCAGCCTTCCGACGGACACCGCCACCGGGGGACTGGCACTCCAAGCTCAGGGGGAAACGTTATCCGCCGACAGCTTCACCAAAGCCTACACCGTGGACCTCGAACTCGGACAACGGGTCAACTTCGAGTGCTGGCAGATGAAGGCCGGCGGTGGTTTCCGCCACGGATCGGTCGAGCACGGGTATGACGCCCGCGCGTATCGCTCCGGCGAGACTCTCATCGGGGCGAGCAGTATCCGCAACCGTTTCGACGGTGTGGGACCGACAATCTTCGTCGAAGCGAAACGGCCTCTGGGGTTCAGTAATCTGGCTTTGTTCGCCAATGCACGCTATTCGATCCTACTCGGATCGTTTCAGGTTCGCCAAACGGATACGATCACCGTGAGCGATACCTACTCCGAGGATGTCGACAGCACCGTTCGGATCGGAGAGGTCCAGTTGGGCGTCGAGTGGGAAAGGCTCTTCGTCTCCGGGAATCGCTTGTATTTCACCGCCGCATGGGAACTTCAAGCCTGGGAAGGCGCCGGCAGTATTGCCGGAAAGGGAACCGACATGGGACTAAGCGGTTTCGTTCTCTCCGCCGGCCTCGACTTCTAAAAAACCGGTTCACGGCAAGCCAAATACTTCTCGAAGGCACCTTCCCCCCTAAGGGAAGGTGCCTTCGAGTATGGTGAGGTGGTTTCATACTCCCGAGAGTCCCGGTCGACTGAAATCTACTCTCATTGAGGGGAACCTATTGACTTAGATATGCAGTCGGCGTAAATTTTGATGTTTTCCCCAATTGGTATCTCGCTATTGATGGGAAGTTCCCACGACTACCGCATTGTGCGGTTTTCGTCGGCGCCAGCGTAGCTTCAATCGGCAGAGCACCGCATTCGTAATGCGGGGGTTGCGGGTTCGACTCCCGCCGCTGGCTTTTGAACATGGTTCCTATAGGGGGCGAAGAATGATCTTCGGGGGTAAACTGGAAACGGAGATTCTCTGAATGGCACAAGAAGTAGCGGAATTCGACGTCAAACAAGCAGTTCTCTTCAATGGTGGGTTTGGCCCTCGCGAAATCGAGGAGCTTGCCGAAGCCCTCAGTGGTGGATACGCGGTCCATTCCCTCCTCCGAGAGGCGACCCATGAACTGAAGACCCGGGAAGACCAGAGCCCCGCGAGCATGGTCCGTCTCGGGGTTTGCCTTTATCTCCTAGGCGACTACCGGGGTGCGCTCCAAGCCTTCCAAAAGGGGGATGGGGGCGCACTGGCCCTCTTCTACTCGGGCAAGACGCAGTTCGCGATTAGGAACTTCGACGCGGCGATCGAGTGCTACAACGGCGCGGAGAAAGCCGGGTACAGCAAAGACGATTGCGCCTTGGGTCGCGTGGAGGCCTTGCGGGTCTCCAGCCGGGCCGACGCCGCGTTGAGAATACTCGACGATCTTTTTGGACCGGTCGAACAGACCGCGGAATACTTGTATCAGCGAGGGGCGACCATCGCGAAAGTCGGCGGCAATCCGGACGAAGTCGTCGCACTCTACGAGCGCGCGGTCCACGTCGACGGAAACCACGCCGGCGCGCTTTTCGGGTTGGCCCTGGAGAACGACCGTCGCGGAAACGATGACCAAGCGTTCGATCTGTATAAGCGGTCCGCCTCGCGATTCCCTCCCCATGTGGGGGCCCTAATGAACCTCGGTCTGATGTACGAGGACCGGGAGCGATTCGACCGCGCCGTGCAGTGTTATGAGCGAATACTGTACGACGACCCGCACAATTCGCAGGCCGAGCTGTTCCTCAAGGACGCCAGGGCGTCGGGCAACATGCAATATGACGAGGAAGCCCAGCGCCACAGGGATCGCCTCTCTCAGGTGTATAATATTCCGGTCACCGACTACGAGTTGTCGGTCCGGAGCCGAAATTGCTTGGAAAAGATGGGGATATTCACATTGGGGGACCTTTGCCGCTGTACGGAACAGGAACTCCTGGGAAGCAAGAACTTCGGTGAAACAAGCTTGATCGAAATCCGGGAAATCCTTGCGTCGAAAGGGTTGCGGCTCGGCCAGCTCGCCGCGGAACGCGAACAACCCGAGCCATTCGACGCGAGTGAACTGTCGGCCGATGAGCAGGCCCTCCTTACCAGACCCATCTCCGAACTGAACCTCTCCGTCCGCGCCCGGAAGTGCATGATCCGCCTGGGGATCAACACCATCGGCGAGTTGGTCCGCAAGACGGGCGACCAACTGCTCGAGTGCAAGAACTTCGGCGTGACGAGCCTGAACGAAGTCCGCGAAAAACTGGCGGTTCACAACCTGAAGCTGCACGGCGACTAGTGTACGGTTTCCGCCGCGCCGTCCTTTTTTCTTGGACGGCGCGACTTGCGTGGAACCGTCCGCAAGTGAAGTGTCGCCTGACCGCGATTGACTCAGGCGGCGCGTAAGATAGGGTATTCCGAAAAAAAGGAGGAAAAGGCGATGCTCGAGAAGCACATTCTTTTCGGTATTCATGTCACCGACCGCGTCCACCGCGCCGGTGCCGTTCAAGAGGTTCTGACCAAATACGGCTGCAGTATCAAGACACGGATCGGCCTGCACGACACGGACGACCGGAAGTGTTCCTCCTCGGGGGTCATCCTCCTGGAGATGTTCGGGGATGAGGCGACCTGCCACGAAATGGCCGACACGCTGGCCGAAATCGAGGGGGTCGAAGTCCAGAATATGATCTTCGAACACGAAGAAGACTAGCCTCCGATGGCCGACTCTCCGCTTTCCGCGGTGACCGGCGCATTCGGGTATTCCGGCCGCGTGATCGCCGAACATCTGCTCCGGCGGGGGGACCGTGTCCTTACCCTGACAAACTCCCCGCACCGGCCGAACCCGTTCGGAGACCGCATCGCGGTCGCCCCCTTCGATTTCGACGCGCCAGAGCGGTTGGAGGCGACGCTGCGCGGCGTAGACATCCTCTACAACAGCTATTGGATCCGCTTCAACCACCGTCGTTTCAAGCAGGCGGACGCGGTGTCCAACACCAAAATCCTCTTCGAGGCGGCGAAGAATGCCGGCGTTCGGCGGATCGTCCACACGAGCATCGCGAACCCCTCGAATGATTCCGACCTTGAGTATTACCGCGGCAAGGCGGCCCTGGAAAAGGCACTGAAGGAAACCCACGACTGCTACGCCATATTGCGCCCGGCGGTCTTCTTCGGCCGCGATGACATCTTGATCAACAACATCGCGTGGATGGTCCGCCATCTGCCGGTCATTGGAGTGTTTGGCGACGGGCGTTATCGAATCCGTATTCACACCTCCCCCAAACCCGAAAGGAGCCCACTATGCTCAGGCATGTCACGCTTCCCCCGGAGGAATCGGCAGTCGCGCCCGGTGAAAGAACGGCCGGGTGGTGGGGTACCCAAGAGGACGGCAGCATCCGATGTGAATTGTGCCCCAGGGGGTGCCTGATCACCCCGGGAAAACGCGGATTCTGTTTCGTCCGCCGGAACGTCGAAGGGACGCTCATTTCGACCACCTATGGGCGGAGTACGGGGTTCTGCATCGACCCGATCGAGAAGAAACCGCTCAACCAATTCTACCCCGGCACGCCGATCCTGTCCTTCGGGACGGCCGGCTGCAATCTCGCGTGCGTCTTCTGCCAGAACTGGACCAGCTCGCGTTCGCGCGAGGTGGCCGGGACGTCGGCCACGGCCACCCCGGAAGCGATCGCCGAAGCGGCTCTCGACCACGGCTGCAAGAGCGTCGCCTTCACCTACAACGACCCGATCATCTGGGCCGAATACGCGATCGACACGGCCAAGGCGTGCCACGAACGGGGCATCCAGGCGGTGGCCGTCACGAACGGGTACATCGGCCCTTCGGCCCGGGCGGAGTTCTTCCGCCACATGGACGCGGCGAATATCGATCTGAAGGCGTTCTCGGAGCGGTTCTACCGCGAATTGACGCAAAGCAGCCTCCAGCCGGTCCTCGATACGCTCGAGTATGTCGCCAACGAGACCGATGTATGGATTGAATTGACAAATCTGATTATACCGGGCGACAACGACGACACGGACGAAATCGCCCGGATGTGCGACTGGATCGTCACGAAGTTGGGGCCGGACGTGCCGGTGCATTTCACCGCGTTTCATCCGGACTTCAAGATGATGGACCACGAGGCGACGCCGCTGGATACGCTCGTCCGGGCCTACGAGGTCGCGCGGAGCGCCGGCTTGAGGTATCCTTACACGGGGAACGTCCACGATCCGCGGCGCCAGAGCACGTATTGCCCGGACTGCGGCGCCGAAGTGATCCGGCGCGCCGGCTACGAGCCGGTGGCGAAGGCGTTCAAGGCGGGTATCTGCACGATCTGCGGATACCGGATTGCCGGCCGTTTCGACGAGGAATTCGGCGATTGGGGATCGCGGCGCCAGCCGGTGCGGATTTCCGAATATGCCCACGTCGCGCGGACGCCCCGAGAATCCAGCCCTCGCGTTTCACCGGAAGAAGGAACACAACCAATGGCATCGAACCCGCAATCGAACGAATCCGCCGCCGCCCCTGCCGTGGCCGAGGCGCCCGCGTTGACCCCGGAACAGGAAGAAGCGGTATTCGACGCGGCCGCGCGTTGGATGACGGAAGCGGCTTACCGCCTGCGGCCCTCCGACGCCGACCCCGCGGTTTCGGAAATCGGCGGAACTCCGGTGATCGGGGCGTTCGTCACGGCCAAACGCAACGGCCGACTCCGTAGCTGTTGCGGTTTCATGGGACGACCGGTCCCGTTGATCCATGCCGTCTCGGAGGCGGCGATCCGGACGGCGACCGACGACCCTCGGTTTCCCCCCCTCTCCCCTTCGGAGCTTCCCCATCTCGATTTGGATGTCTGGCTCCTCTACGGGATGGAGCCGGTCGCGGCGAAGGGGGAAGATCGGATCGACGCGGTTGAGGTCGGACGCCACGGTTTGCAGATCGCCCGCCGCGGCCAGAGCGGCCTGCTTCTGCCCGGCGTCGCCGTGGAACTCGGTCTGGATTCACGAGGCTTCCTCGAACAGGTCTGCCTGAAGGCGGGCCTGGCCCGCGACGCCTGGATGGACCACGACACGGTCCTCTTCACGTTCGAGGGGAAGGAGATAAAGGCCCCATACGAGCCCGGAAAATGGGTCGATCCGGCGAAGTACGTGTCCGCCGGGCTCTCCGCGCGGGACGCAGGCACTCTGGCGGAGTTCTGCAGGCGGAATCTTCTGGCACTCGTCCAAGGGGCGACGCCGAGTTACTATCTGGCCGGGGCCTACGACGGAGACGTCCTCGGCGTGACGCTGGCGATCCAGGCACCCGAGGGGGGCGCGAAACTGGAGCTGAGCAAGCTGGGGCTGAAACAACCGATCCCGTTGCAGGCGACCCTCTTCGAACTGGTCCAGGCGGCGGCGAATACGATCCAACGGCAGCCGGTTTCCGACGAGACGCTTTACCGATTGCAGCTTTCCATAGCGGTCTTTACCGACGCCGCGTTGCATGGAACGCTCGCGGAGCCGGACCTGGCCGGCATCGATCCGGCGCGCCGCGCGGTCGCTCTGTTCGGGCCGCACGGCTGGGCGTGGAGTTTCGACGCCGAGGCGGATTGCGAATCGTTGCTGGCCGCGGCCGCCGAGGTGTATGGAGAGCATGCCAAGGACGCCAACGTCGTCAGCTTCGCGTTCACGGCCACCGCGCCGTCGATGACCGTCAGCAATGTCCCCAAGGCGAACGGCGCCAGGCCGCCGGCCGTCGCCGGAACGTTCTACCCGGCGCGCCGTGGGGAGATCGAGGAGTCGCTGGCGAATATGATCCCCGCCGGCTCAAAGAAGGAGACGTTCAGCGGGGCGCTCATTCCCCATGCCGGGTGGACTTATTCCGGAAGGCTGGCCGCGGATGTCTTGAGCCGCATCCGGTACCCGTCCCTGGCCGTCGCCTTCTGTCCCAGGCACCGTCCCGGCGGGTCGCGGTGGGCCGTGTGCCCCTACGACTCCTGGACGATCCCGACCGGCTCGGTCCCCTCCGATCCGGCTTTCGCGAAGACCCTGGCGGAACGGATCGAGCACCTTCAAAGCGATCCGGTCGCCCACCGGGGGGAACACGCGATCGAGGTGGCCCTGCCGATGATCGCGCGGCTCGCCCCGAAGACGAAGGTCGTGGGCATCGCCATGAGCGGTGGGACTTGGGAGGAACTCGAACGTTTCGCCGAGGAGTTCTCCGAAATCCTCCGTCCCATGGAGGAACGCCCCTTGCTGATCATCTCCACCGATATGAACCACTTCGCCGACGACGCCCAAACCCGCCGGCTGGACCGGCTCGCCCTGGACGCGCTGGAGGCCCTCGACCCCAAACGGCTCTTTGAGACGGTCATGGAACACCGCATCAGCATGTGCGGCATCCACGGGGCCTGCGTCGTCCTGGAAACGCTCCGCCGCCTCCGCGCGCTTCACGAATGTCGAACCGTCGGCTACGCCACCAGCGCCGACACGACCAAAGACACGTCCCGAGTGGTAGGGTACGCGGGGATGCTGTTTCGATAGTCCCACCAATAGTCTCCTTCCACCACGAGGGCCTTCCCTATCCCGCGAAGCGGGGAATGGCCGCGGTGGTTTTCGATTCTTGTATTGAGAGGTTCTGACATGCCGTCCCCCGATTACTCCCGCCGCTTGTTCTTCAAGAGGTCGTTCGCGTCCGTCGCGGCATCTCCGTTTCTCGCCGGTATGCTGCATGGCGAATCCAACGAAACCTCGCGACCACTGATGGCCTACGTTGGGACGTTCAGCTCTCCCCTGCGGGATATGCCTCCGACCCAAGTGGATTTGCCGCCCGGAAACGGCCGGGGAATACACCTTTTCGAGGTGAATCGGGCCACCGGCGCACTCCGGGCGGCCGGCATTTTCGAGTCGGGAACGAGCCCCAACTGCCTGGCGATCAATGCGAGGGGAAGCCGGATGTATTCCACGAACGAAACCGATCATGTGGGGGAGGACAAGGAGGGGACGCTTAGTGCCTTCTCCGTCGATCCACACAGCGGGGATTTGACGTTGTTGAACACCGTTCGCTCCGGGGGCGCCGGCCCGACCCATGTAAGTATTCACCCATCGGGGCGTTTCTTGCTGGTCGCGAACTATTTCGGCGGATCGGTGGCGGTACTGCCGATTCTCGCCGACGGCCGGCTCGCCGAGCCGACCGACGTCAAGGTCGATTCCGGCGAGGTCGGTCCCACGCGGGCCACCAACGCCCCCCCGGGCAGTTTCGCGATCAGCGGCCATGATCGGACCCACGCCCACATGATCCAGGCGGACGCGAACGGCCGTTTCGTGCTGCATGTCGACTTGGGACTGGATAGAATCTTCGTTTGGCGCTTCGATTCGGAGAAGGGGGTCTTGATTCCGAACGATCCGCCGGCGGTCTCGCTTCCCCCCGGCGATGGACCGCGGCATTTCGATTTTCACCCGAATGGTAAGTGGCTCTACTCCATTCAGGAAGAGGGCTCGACGATTACGTTGTTCGATTACGACGCCGAAGCGGGACGGTTGAATCCGCGGCAGACGATCTCAACCCTCCCCCCCGGCTATACAGGCAGCAATTTCTGCTCCGCGATCCGTGTTTCGTCCGACGGCCGTTTCGTCTACGGCGCCAACCGTTTGCACGACAGCATCGCCGTCTTCGGCGTCGCGAATAACGGCGAGTTGACCTTTCTCGGCGAGGAATGGACCCGGGGGAACTATCCGAGGAGTTTCAGTTTCGATCCGACCGGCGGATTCCTGTATAGCTGCAACCAACGCGCGGACAACGTGACCGTCTTCCAAGTGAACCGCGCGACGGGAGGCCTGGAGTTCACCGGCCGCTACACACCGGTGGGGAACCCGTCGCACATCGTGTTTTTGGATTTAGCCGAAATCGACGTTCGACGATAACCCCGTTCGCGAGGCGGAAGGGGAGTGGAGAGAAAGCCCCATGAAGATCACCGTACTTGCCGGCAGCCCCAAGGGGGAAAAGAGCGTGACGATGCAGTACGTGCGCTTCCTCCAGCAGCGTCTGCCGGAACATGACGTGGAGGTATGTCAGATATCGCGGTCGATCAAGAAGATCGAGACGGACCCTCATGCGTTCGAGGAGGTTATTGACGCGGTGGCCTCGTCCGATGCGGTTCTTTGGGCGTTCCCCGTCTACTACTTCCTGGTGCCTTCCCAGTACAAGCGGTTTATCGAGCTGATAGGGGAACGAAAGGCGCAAGGCGCGTTTCAGGGGAAGTTCGCCGCGGTGTTGACGACGTCGATTCACTTTTTCGACCACACGGCCCACGAATACATGCGTGCCGTCTGCGACGATCTGGGGATGTCGTTCGCCGGCGCCTTCTCCGCCGAAATGTACGATCTGACCCGCGAGGAACCACGTCAAACGTTCCGGGACTTCATCGCCGCCTTGGAAGAGACGGTCCGCCGCGGGCTGCCGGTCCCCCGGACGTTTCCCGCTTTGGGGACCGTCGAGTTCGAGTACCGTCCGGGGCCGGTGGACCAACCCGTCGACCCCGGCGGCAAGCGGGTGGCCATTCTGCACGACGCCGGGCCGGAACAGGCGAATTTACATGGGATGATTCTGCGGCTGAAGGATTCGTTCGGCGGCCGGGCGGAGGTGTTGGATTTGAATGAGGTCGACATCCGGGCCGGATGCCAGGGCTGCCTCCGCTGTGGGCAGGCGAACGAGTGCTGTTTTACCAAGAAGGACGGGTACGTCGAGTTTTTCAACGGCAAGGTAGCGAAGGCCGACATCGTAATCCTGGCCGGCAGCATCGCCGACCGGTATCTTTCGTCGCGGTGGAAACTCTTTTTCGACCGCGCCTTTTTTAATACGCATATCCCGCGAATGGAGGGAAAGCAGCTCGCGGCCGTCATCTCGGGGCGGCTCGGCGCGCTTGAGAACCTCCGGCACATACTGCAGGGCTACGCCGACGTTCAACGAGCCCATCTAGTCGATTTCGTCACGGACGAGACGGCCGAGTCAGGACTACTGGACGCCCGACTTTCCGCGCTGGCGGAGCGTTTGGTATGGTTTTCCAATCGGGACTATGTCCCCCCGCCGACGTTCTCGGGCGTGGCCGGCCGCAAGCTCTTCCGCGACGAAGTCTACAGCCGCCTCCGCCCCGTCTTCCAGGCAGACCACCGCTACTACAAGAAGCATGGGTGGTATGACTTCCCGCAGAAGCAGATCGGCCTGCGGATGCTCAACCCGGTACTGTCGCTGTTGTTTCGCATTCCCTCACTCCGCCGCGCGTTCGATAATCGGGTCAACACCGAGATGGTCCGCCCCCTAGAGAGGGTAGTAGAGGCGGAGAGGGGTGGAGGGGAATGAGGGGCAATCCACCGCCCATCTTGTCAACCGCCCCCTACAGCCCTACAGCCCTTCCTTCGTGCTTTGGGCTTGTCCCAGCACGCGATATGCAGTAGAAGGTGATTGTGTCGGCCCGATTAGTTGCTACGGGAGGCTCGTTTTCTTCGGTGTTACGTGGCGCTAAGAGAGGTGTAGGTGCCATGCGAGAGCGCTTAGTCACATGCCTTATCATTGTCCTGTTGTGCGGCTGTGTTTCGACTGGCAGGCCCGGTAACAAGCCCCGCGCCTTGATTTTTGATGGTATCCTGGGGCCAGGACCCGGTCCGCGCTATCGCGTCGTCACCATCGATGGCGAGCCCGTCAAGCGTGCAAGGAGTTCAATTCACACCGTCATCCCGTGCGCGATCGTCGAGCCTGGAACGCACACCCTCGTCCTCGAAACGGGAGACGAAGAGGGCAATGATCCTCAAACCAGGACCGTATCTGCATCCTTCGAGGCGGGAAAACACTACACAATTGCTTCGGAAGACGGTGATGTGACTGTTGTGGAAAATACCGACTGAGGCGGCGGCAAAAAGCGATCGAAGAGACAGCTTGTTTCCTCCCTAACCCGAACTTCCTCTATGCGTCAAGTCGTATCTCTCGTCACGGTCGCGGGTTAGGTTCGGCGTGGGTGTGTGGGGTCTGACTACGAGTTGAGTTGGAGGAGGCGGAAGGCCCGCGACTGGATCGGCGTGGGGGCCGCTAGCATGTCGAGCGTGGCTTCGCCGGCGCGAACTCGATTCTTCGTCAGGGTCGCCAGATCGGCCAGTAGGGTCCGAAAACTGTGGACCGGAAGGCCGTCGCTGGTCTGCTTGGTCCGGTCCTTCGCCAGGGCCGAGTCGGATCGCTCGGCGGGTGCAACGACGCTTTTGCGTTTCGCTTCCGCTTGGGCGCGATCCTCGTCGTCGAACAGTAACGGCGCCAGCTCGCGGCGCATGTGCCATTCGACGTAATACGCCAGCATGCATAAGAAGACGTGGGCTTTTACTCGGTCGGCAAGCCGATGATAGATCGGCCGAACCTTCAGGTCGACCGTTTTCAGACTGCGGAAGGCGCGCTCGACCGTGCTTAGGCTCTTATATGTCGCCACCGTCTCTTCGGCCGTCATCGCGTCCGCTTCGACGCTCGTGCGAATGACGTAGAGCCCGTCCAAGGCCGCCTCGGCCGCGATCTTCGCTTCGTCGCGACGGTATGCGAACCGGTCGTCTTCAATGGTCAAAATAAAATGCTTGCCGACCTTGCGTTTATTGATTTCCTTGCCGACGCGGAGGGCAATTTCCTTCTGGCCTTTGAGGCGACGTTTCTCGCGTCGGGTCGCCGCGACGATCTTGTCGAGTTCCTTCTCGGTGGCCTTCAGCAACTCCACGCGCTTGCGGGCCCGCTCGTCGGCCAGGAACGGGTTGCGACAGACGATCAGCCGTTCGCCGGGGAACTCGGGCGAGGTAATCTCGGCCAGGTCGTGCTCGTCGAAGAGAGACCGATCCACGTCGCCCGACTCGATCAGCTTGCGAATCGAGTCGCTTCGCAACGCGGTAATCCACTCCAGTCCCTCCACGCCGTCCAATTCATTGCGAATCTGCTTCGAGGTGAGCATGCCTCGGTCTCCTACGATCACGATTCGTTTGAGCCCGAAACGTTCCCGCAGTTTGGCGATCTGCGCGGGGACGGTAGTCGCATCGCTCGTATTGCCCTCGAAGACTTCGGTCGCCACCGGGCAGCCATCGCGGTCGCAGAGCAGACCGTAGTTGATTTGGGGGAATCCTCGCTTGCCGTCGCGGCTGTGGCCGTACTTCGCCAAAGGACAGCAGCGTCCCGTGTAATAGCTCGACGAGAACTCTTGTTTTTTCCGGCTTTCAACCCCGAAAACCGCGTTTGAGACTATGAAAATAGGGGTTTCGCCGCTTTCTTCTCGGTGTCTCAAAACCCGGAAAATATCCCCAATTATCCCGGAAAACACCCGGTTGCGGGTGTAGCTACACCCGTGCCCCCGTCGCGGAACCCCACTTGACACTTTTTGGCGTTTCGCGGGGCCACACCGCGCTGATCGGCGCCGGCTCCTGCGGTTTTTCTCGTTCCACCGGGGGGGCTGCGGCAGAATTTCCGAAAAAAACCGGCGGTGCGGATGCGGTGGAGCGACGAGGAACTTTTGATCGACGCCCAGACGGCGATCTGCGAGCGGAAGCAAACCACGTACGACCCGGCCATCATGGTGCGGATGTAGACGATGGCCGCATACGCGAAGTACCGGGGGGTGAAGCAGAATCGAGGCGGGTTCGAAGCGTGGTGGCGACGCGGAGGGCGGCGGCGTTGGCAACAGTCGTACGAGGCGTTGGTGGCGATCGAATGCCGCGA
>CAZFQG010000182.1:0-12794 GCA_964520785.1 uncultured Planctomycetaceae bacterium
GGTGAGGAAGCCCCTCGCGATCCGTTCATCCGGCGACTCGGCCGTCAGACTGAAAATGCCCGGAAGGTCGACGACATCGACGCGACGGCCTTCGTCGAAGTAATACCCTTCCGCCTTCTCGACCGTCACCCCGGAGTAATTACCCACCCATTGCCGCATTCCGGTCAGCGCATTAAAGACCGAAGTCTTCCCGGTGTTCGGGTTTCCGGCCAGACAGATGCGAAGAGAACCGGGCTTCGAGGCGCGATCCAGGGTGGTGCTCATGACGGCAACGAGACGGGAGCCGCCGGTTCCGGGTTGGCATCGCCGTGCAATCTGACACTTGGCCCGAAAATACCCTCGGCGGGCGTCGTCCAAACGTCACTCTCAAGTTCGATGCGCCGCGTCGCGCCTCCATGTATCGAAAACCGACAATCGCCGATCTCGATCAGTACCGGACCTCCAAGTGGCGCGGCCCGGACGACCCGGATTGTCGCACCCGGGACGATGCCCAGTTCCGCGCATCGTCGTCGCCAGTCGCGAGGGCCACGGATCCGCCGGATGCGGCCGGACTTTCCCATCGGCAGGTCGTTCAGTGCGAGAGAGTCGACGTCAATTTTTACAGCACTAAGGATGTTTTTATGAACACGCAGCATCTTTAAAACCGTTAATGCCGTAGATAGTAATGACCGGCCGGTGGGGAGGGCAAATAGGAATGAGACTGAGACTGATTATCATTCAAAGCATCACTTGATCTTATCTCGTTTCCAACTATCCGTCAAGGGACCGACGTGGGTTTACCGCGCATCTCGCTCCCCCCTCTTGTAGGCATCTGTTCCCCCAATTCCCGCACGAAAAGGATTGGCCTCCCCCCTTCTGGCCCAGGGCGAGTATCTTTTCATTGTTCGTGAGGAGGTTCCAGTACTCGCCGAGCGGCTTGCCGGTCCGGGTCCACTCGCTGGATGCGAGGTCGACGCAGCAGACACGGCCGTTGGCCAGATGGACGTAAGCATGGCCGTCCACCAAGACCGGCGTGGACATCCGGCCGGGCGAACTCCGGCATGGCGGTCCGAACGGCCGCGAATCGGCCCGTCTCGAAACCGTCGTCGGCCACGTGCGCACCGAATTCCGATACCGGCTTGTTCCACTGCGCCGTCGGCATGCCCCTCTCGGGGCGAGCAACCTACGTGAGGCCCGCGTGGGGTCATTCTTCGCGGAGGCTTGTGACGTGCAGGTAGTCGGCCACGCGGAGATTCACGGATCGAACCTCCTCCCGCGGAACATGCACGGGGCGGACCGTCGCCAGTTCCTCCTTGGAGAGCTTGACGTCGCCGCTGGCGGAAAAGACCACGATCCGCTCCGTCAACTCCGGCATCCGGCGGCGGACCCGAGCGGGCATGCCGAGTCCTTGACTGACGTGTCCCGCGCCGCAGACGACGACCGCCGTGCGGCCTTCTCCCTGGTCGCTCTTGAGGAATCGACACAAGGCGTCCGCCATCGCCTCGTCGCGGGCGATCTGCGCCTCGATCATCGGCCGCAGCCGCTCCGGCGTCGCCGCCATGTGCGCCTTCATCGGCGCTTCGAGCGTCTTGCGGTAGACCGGATCGTCCAGTTGGATATCCTCCGGCAATTCCGCGCGCGTCTGGGGGTCGAGCCCCTCCAAACCGCCGCTCCTGGCCACCGCTCTGATTGTTTCGGCCCTGGCATTGAGCGCGACGACCGGGGCGCCGGCCTCTTTGGCCGCTTCGAGGACGACCTTGTATTGCTCGAAGTTCCTCCAGCGTTTTGCCCAACCGGTCTCTTCCGCGAGCGTGTCGAAACCGATTTCGCCCCGGTTGAACCGGTCCAGAGCCGCTTGGTTCGGCTGTTCCATCATTTCGATCCCCAGCACCAGCGGCAGGCCCTTCGCCGAGAGGTCGCGGAGTATCTTCGCCTGCAAGGCATGATGCCGCTCGATGGTATGCCGTTCGCCGAGGTAAACCACCCGGGCCGTCGCCAGGTCGTCGAGAACCCGTTCGTAGCGGACCGGCTCCCCTTCGCAGTCGTCAATCCACATGGAACACCTGTCCGAATCCACTTCGGCGGCGGCGGTCGCGCAGGCGGTTAGCGCCATCAGGAGCATCACGGCACGGCGCGTCCAAACGATAGGTTTCATGGTTTCCTCCTCAGTCATTTCTGGAGAATCAGTCTGTCGTTTCGTGTTCGAATAAGGCGGTAGACTTCGCCGCCGTGTATGATAAACAATTCCCGCTTTCCTTGAAACAGTTCCTCCGAGCGGTAGATCGGCGCGGTGTCGCGGTGGGTCGCGTCGTGCGGGGTACTTTCCGAGGCCGGGGTCGCCTCCATGATTTTCTTCATGGCGACCTCCTTTCGTCCGCGCGCTTCCCGGATGCCCGCCAGCCGCCGCCGGCACATGTCCCGGCGCACCTCGTCTCCCATTTCCTCGAAGATTGCCGCCAATTTCGCCATGCGAGGAGGGCAACCGAATTCCAGGAGCCTTTCCGGCTCCATTTCCAGAACATAGGTTTTTTGCCACGCCGAGAGCCGTGCCGTCACGGTTGCCGGCTCTCCGTTTCAATACTCCTGCACGATCTCTCCGCCGGAGCGGGTTGCCGCCGCGTCGAGCGTGTCGTGCGAAATCGTCTTTTCGATAAACCGGACCGAACCGTCGACCAGGGCGAAGTTGACGCCGCCGGGATGGTCGCTGCGGAAGTTGAACGCATACGACTTACCCTTGACATACGCCGTCGGGTTGAATTCGCCGAGGGTCGCCCCCCAGGTCCAACCCCCTCCGTGGACGCCGATGGCCCATTGACACCGGCCGCCGCATCCGGTGGACCGGGGCGGATTACAGCTTAGCCAAGGCAGTCCCTCCAGGCCGAAGTCAAACTCGCCGAACATCAACGTGTGGCTCGTTCCGTCGACGATGTCCTTGATCCCTACCGGCCCCTCTTCCGGACGGACGATCGCGCCGGTGTGCGATTGCAGCGTGTGATTCGTCCCGGTCGAAATCGCGTAACTGCCGGGGGCGCCGTATTCGCCGGAACACTCGAAGTCCGGCACTTTCCGAGGAAGGTGCATCGAGGGACAGCGGTAGACGGGTATCGGCGTCGTCGCCACGCCCCGGTTCCGCGGGTCGAGGATGCCCGCCTCGGGATCGTACAGCACGAGCGTCGACGCCTGCTCCTCGTACGGCAGCAGGATCAACAGCGCGCTGCCGAAGGCCATCGCTCCGCCATCGACCATCGTCCTCGCCGGCGGGAGGTGGCCCAACGTCTGGCAATACAAGTGCGCGGCGAGCGATATCTGTCTCAGGTTGTTGGCACACTGGGCGCGACGGGCGGCCTCCCGCGCGGCCTGGACCGCCGGAAGCAACAGGGCGATCAGGATTCCGATGATCGCAATCACCACCAGGAGTTCCACCAGCGTAAAACCGCCTCGTCGCGCGGCGCGCATTCTCATTGTCGCGGTCCCCTTCGGCGCGAGGCGCTCAGCACGGAAATCGCGACGAGGAACATCCACGCAAACGCCGGTTCCGGAACCACTTGCCGCGTCATCAGCGCCGAACCGGCTTCGGCGGAAGCCACCGTCCCCCAGTTCGAACGGACGATATCCAAATCCGCGCTCCCGACGGACCCATCCGCCGAAGGGTCGGCCGGCGGTACGGCAAGCCCCCAGTTGGCCCGCACGATGTCCAAGTCGGCGCTGTCGACGGCACCGTCGCCGTTCAAGTCGCCCGGCAAGGTCGTCGGCGACCAGTTGGGGTCGTACTCCACCTCCAGAGACGGCACATACGCCGCGCCCGGATGGGCGGGCAGTCCGTAGGACCCGGTTCCTCCGATGTCCTTGGTGAAGAAATACCAACCCCAGTCGTCCCATTCCGGTCCGCCGAGATCGTGAATCCGGATGCCGTTGTTGGGGATGTCCGTCTCCCCGCCGCCAAGCCATGCCTTGACGAACTCGGTCAAATCGGCGGATGCCCACGTATTGGGGCCGGTGTCGTGCGCCAGGAGCACATTGAGGGCTCCCTCGATTTCCGCCTCCCCGACACCGGCATAGACGTAGGGATCGACTCCGCCAACGTCGCCCGGATCGTACATATTCGGTCCGATTCGTTCTCCTCCGAAATAGCCGCCGGGGTAGTTCCCCAGACCGGCTTCGGTCCAGTATTCCAACCCGTGGGGATGGACGTGTGTATCCCAGGTTTTCAAAGCGGTAATCTGGGCGTATTGCGTCTGACCCGCCGGGGCGACCGGCGTGGCCATGGTTCCGCTCCCTTCGCCGACGAAGACCTTGAACGTCGCGCCGAGAATCTGCTCGGCGCGAATCTCCTCCATGCCGGAGAGATCGAACCGGAAGAAGGCCTCCGCGGCGACCCAGCTCGTCGCTCTTGCGACGTGGGAATCGGGATAGCCGTTGTTGATGCCATGGCTGTGCAGGATATGGATGTCGGCTTCGACCGGCGCCACGAGAACGTCGGCCATTACCGAAGACGCGGTCCACGGAAGTATCGCCAGGACCGCGGCATAGGCAAGTGCTCGCATGATTTCTTCTTTCCTCGATTGCGTGACTGGGATGGTTCAACGAGTACCGCGGTTCGGCCTCGCCGCGTCCGGCCGGTGATTACCGGCGTAAAGAGGGCTTCTTCCCTACCGGCCGGACACGGGCTCGGCCTTGCGCGTTCCTCGCGGTCACTATCGGTCGGACCGCGAAACGGTACGGCGATTACGTCCGAGCAACCCCGCATAAGTCAACGCACCGAGAAGCAACGCAAGCGAGGAGGGTTCGGGGATCGGTACCACCGTAATCGAAGGAACTTCCCCCAACGAGACTCCGCCGATCGGAAATCCGGCGAACTTCGGGTGCTGGTACCCGTTTTCATTGCTGCCGTTGTCCCAACCGGTCACGACGAAGCCGTAATTCGGCCCGCCGGCGATCCAGTCGTTGACCAGCGCGGTGATATCCCACTCGTACACGCCGGCGTCGCCGATCATCGCCGACGCGACCACGCCGTCGAGGATGTGATTCGCCTTGAATCCCCCGATGTCCGAGAGGACTCCAAAGACGTCGGCGTCGACGGCCTGGATGTCGATCTTCATCGGCGCGCCGGCCCCGGGGGCGCTCATGCCGCCGCCACCGACGTAATTCAGTTTCAACATTGCCTCGGCGACCGGGTCGGAGGGCAGGTCGTCGAACTTGAGCCAACCGAACGTCCACATGCCACCGTCCGAGATTCCACTTCCCACCAGGAAGTAGTTCCTGCCCGAGACGTCGCCCGAGCTCGTTTGATAACCGCCCATTCCGCCCCCCATAAAGGTGTAGCCCGTAAGGGAGGCCTCATAAACCGTCTCCGCCGACGCCGCCGAGGTCGTGAGCGCCATTGAGGGGAGAGAAAAACAGAAGAACAAACAGAGTCTCTTCATCAGGATTTCTCCATCGTGGGGTAAAAGGATGTCGATGGCTGGCATCCGGTGAAGAAACCGGGCTGGCGTGGATGCATATGAGATTGAGTCTCAATCGCAAATGCTAGTTATACACCAATTGGAAACCAACTGTCAACCGCACCAGCAGAAAAAAAGTGCCCTCGCGACGAAGATTCTATATCAGACTCACCTTTCGCTCCCTCAGAAGAAGGGAATATGTCGCCGTCGAAGCGTCCGAGGCTACCTGAACACTCATTTGCCCCGAAAGCTCCACTCGCCGCGTATTGCGCTAGAGAAAGCTCGCCGAGAAACTGCAAGAACTCGGAGCCCCCGTAAAGAAGGAAGCTCGTCATAACTCGATGCTATGACGGGCTTTCTGAGCTGGGGAACAAGGATTTGAACCTTGACTAACTGATCCAGAGTCAGTTTCCACCGGGTTTCTAGCGCTATTGACCAACTGACATTTCTTATTGATTCTCATTGATTCTCCCGTTTTTTCCAGTATAATATCGGGTAGGACAGGATTGACGCCGATTGATATGGTAGGACCAGTTTTCACGCACGCGGTAGGACAGGGGTAGGACAGCGGTAGGACAGCCTGACAGAAACGCCGTTTCGATTCCCCCATTCCCGAGGAGTTTTGATCATGCCCACCAACAGCTCTTTCGCTTTCTCGCAGAAGCGCGTCACCGACTTGACGCCCCCCGCGACTGGTCGTTATCGGGCTCGCGACACCAGATGCCCCGGTCTGGTGGTTATCGTCACGGCCGCCGGGAGCAAGACCTATTACCTTTACCGCAAGGTCGACGGCCGCCCTACGGAAGTCCGCTTGGGGACCGCAGAGGAACTGACCGTGGAGGCTGCCCGCGAGGCGGCAAGCGATACCCTGGGAGCGATCCGAAGGGGAGTTGACCCCCAAGCGGCCAAGCGGGCCAAACGTCAGGAGCCGACGTTTGCCGAGTTGTGGGCCCATTGGCAGTCCCATTCCCAGGGACGGAAGAAGGAACGGTCGATCCGGGAAGACAATCGCCAATATGGGGCCTACCTGCAACCGTGGGCGAATCGGAGGCTTTCGACCATCCGTGCCCAGGATGTTGCCGCGCTCCATTCCCGGCTGGGGACGAACAGCGGGCCCTATCAGGCCAACCGTGTGCTTGCCCTGGTCAAGAGCATGTTCGCGAAGGCCGAGGGGATCGGCTGGAAGGGCGAGAATCCCGCCAAGGGGATCGAGAAGTTCCCCGAGGTAGCGCGCGATCGGTTCCTTCTGCCGGAGGAACTGCCCGCGTTCTTCGTTTCCCTGGCCGAGGAACCAAACCCGTTCATCCAGGGCTTCTTCCTGCTCTGCCTTCTGACCGGCGCGAGGCGCTCGAACGTCCTGGCCATGCGATGGAGCGAAATCTCTTGGGAATTACGGCAATGGCGCATCCCCGAGACCAAGGGCGGCTTCGTTGTGGTGGTCCCTCTGTGCCCGCAAGCGCTCCAGGTCTTGGAGCAACTCCGCTGCCACGAGGCGCGAAACGACGAATGGGTATTCCCTAGTGGCCGCGGGGCGGCGCACCTGAAAGACCCGATGCCCGCATGGAGGCGACTTTGCAAGCGCGCCGGATTCGTCGATTCCGACGGAAAGCCGACGCTCCATATCCACGATCTTCGTCGCTCGCTTGGTTCCTGGGGTGCGCTTACCGGCGCCTCGCTTCAGGTGATCGGCAAACTCTTGGGCCACGTCCGACCGGAGACAACCGCGATCTACTCGCGTTTGACTCTTGATCCGGTGCGAGAAGCGGTTGATAAGGCTGCCGAGGCGATCTACCTGGCCGCCGGGAATGGCCACGCCGCCGGACCCGACAAGCCGACCTGCACGGTCGACGTCACGGTTTCTACGCAGTAAGCACGGCCGGGGGTTTTGTGCGCCGCTTCTACGCGCCATCGGAGGATCTCCCAGTGGGACAAGCGGACGTCCCCTGCTTGATTAGTCGTTGCACGTCAGAGTGGCGATACCTCGCCGCTTGGCCTATATGGACAACTTGCGGGTGGCGCCCGGTCATGGCCCATTTTGCCAGCGTCTGCGGTTTCAGCCGTAATAGGTCCGCCGCTTCCTTACGGGTTAATAGTCGATCCTCGTTCATGTTTCGAACCTCTATTTTTGTTGCTTCACATTGATTATTCGCCATTGTCAGAATCCGTTCAATTGTCTTCATCGCCTCGCGCGTACGCGCCCGCCCGAAGGCAGATGAGAGTTCGATCCCGCGTACAGCCGCCAACTCGTCCTCTTGACGCGCGTTTTTGATGTCTTCGCTCAGTATGCATTCCGGCGTATTTCGGGGCCTTTTGCGGTCCTTCCAGCCGGTTGGCGTTGCGTTGCCCTGGAATGCCTTCTGAATGGTCTCGCGGCCGGAAACGCAGCGGGACGCAAGTCATTTCAAACGACTCGGCCATTGGCGTCCCTCTCAATCGCTTTCTCGTAAACCCGCGTCCATTCCTTGGGCTCCTTACCCTTGCATTGCTCGTTGGCATCGAGCGCGACTTGTCTCCGGCGGTGTCGCTCAGTTTCTTGTGTCTGCAATGCGAACCGTGTGCTCATTTCGCTTCCAGTCTTCCTCTCTGCCGGTTGCGAATCGCCGCTACCGCCTTCCGAGCCTTGTTCGCTCGTACCGGAGGACGGCATAGCTGACAATGCCAATCGCCGGCAAGGTCCCGCCATCGTTCTAACGATCCGCACGTATCGCAGGCGGCCGGTTCGACCGTGTTTTCGTCTATCCATTCATCAATACCCCCGACGAACTCGATCTCCTGGTCCAGGAGGGCGGCGCGGATCGCCCCACGGTATCGGTCCAGTAGCCCGTCCCTGTTCGCTGCCTCGATCACGTCAGGATCGCCTGCGAACCGCAAGTCGTCGCCGTTGAGAGTGACCGTTACTCCGACGGACGCCAGAATGTCCCGTGTACCGCGACCCAATTCCGGATCAGGAGGCACGACCAGCCGGGAGGCTCTCACGATTTCCCGGAACTCGGTGATCGCTTGGTCGAGTGCCCGGTCGACCTCTTCGGACGGTGCCGTCTCGCACCAAATGATCGCCTCGCGTTCCTCCTTGTCCTCGACCGGGATCGGACGAGTTAGAAGCGGGAGCAACTCGCGCTTGTGGTAAGCAAGGACGGCCCTGTCCTCGGCAGTAAGAAGACCCGGAAGAACCTCGATCCGGAGATATCCGTCTTCAGCCCAGATCGAGCCGCCGGACCTTTGGATCTTGTCAACGACGAGTAGGTAGCTCATATTCGAATAACCTCCGTTTCGCTCGGAACCCCGGATGACGATGACAAATCTGCCAATTCTTTCGCTGGTTTTTCACTCTGGCCCTCCGATGACGATGACGAATCTGCCAATTCTCTAGTTGGGAGAGGAGATTTGGCGGATTTGTCATTGGCGTCGTGCGGTTTTCCCGCCAGTTCTCTGGTATGGGGGGCAGATTTGGCAGATTTGTCACTGTCATCGTGGGGTCTTCCCGGAAACCACTTCTCACTCGGCTTGGTCTTCTTCGCGATGACCGGATAGGCGAGACCTTGATCCCGGAGCTTGGCGAGAGACTCGAGGACTGCCTTATTGGTTTCCGATTTTGGAAACTTCCGTCGCAAATCCCGTCGGGTGATCCCCGGCTCGGCCTGGATATGGAAAAGGAGCTTGTCCGCGAGTGCCTCGCCGGAGGATTTACCGAAGATCATCTCGGCCGACTTATGACAGTATTTCCAGAGGGCGACCGCGGCGCGGAGATGTTCCTCCTGGATGATCGGCGAGGCGTCCAGTAGAGCATAGACAATCGAGAGCCTGAGGACCTGAGCCTCCGCACGGCTCGTGACGGCCCCCAAAAGGCCGCTGGAGCCTTCGGACAGTTCGTGGTAGATATTCTGCCAGAGCCTCGCCGCCGGCTCGTCTCGCCGCATTCTGTCGAATTTCTGAGCCTGTTCCGCCGCCTGGCGAAGTCGATCCGCGTGATCGGTGAGATCGAGGTCCCGACCGCCATACGGGAGGAGTTTGGAACGTCTGACGAGGGCCCATAGGAACCGGTTGCTGAACCCGGAGAAGTTTTCGACCTCCAGTAACGTCCGTGTCAGTTCTTCGGCGGTGATATGACCGACGATCGAGATATGCGCATCGGTTGCCTTCGCCGGCGAGTTTTTCGCCAAGGTTCTAAGCATCCCGCTGTCCCATGCCGATCGGAGTGTAGGCGAGAGCGTATTCTGTTCCCGTCGACCGACCCGAAGAACGGAGGCAAACTCGTTTTCGAGGACGAGGAGCCGCTTGTCCTCGATCCCCGGATCGGCGAGAACCTCCTCGGTGCCCACGATCTTTTTCTTCTCTCGAATGTTCTCCAGTTTGTAGATCGGGTCTCGGACGTTCCAGATCAACCCCTCCCCACTGACGAGGCCGGTCGTGATGTTTTCACGAACCCAGTTCTCTTCAGCTAGACCAAATAACTCTCTGACTCGGCCCTCGCTGGTTCCCTTCCTGCCTTTTGCTGTAGCTCCGACGAGGACTGCGAACAGATTCGCATAATGGCGGGTCCCCTCGACGACAAAGTGGGCCGAACGCCCGACCATTGAGCCGAACATAACGAGAATCTGGATCAATACAGCGACGGGATCGCTTTCCGTCTCCGGCTCGATCAACCTGACGATCTCTCCCGCCAGACCGTAATAGGCTTCCGGATCGAGGACCGGCCATTCCGCAGCCGGAGGGAGTTCTTCTTTCTCGATTTCTTCGAATGCCGCCTCGACTTTGACCGTCTCTTTTTTACCGAGATCGGCAACGATCCGAAGGACCTCCTCACCCAGCATGGGCGGACTGCAACGTTGACCCCACTGGATCGCCAGGTTTGCAACCTCCACCTGATCGGTTCCCCGACCGAGTTCGGCTCCGATCAATCGAAGTGCCGTATCGTGCCGTCGTCCATCTCCGGCTCCCGGCGCGGATGCGAGGCCCTCTTCGGTTCCACCGACCGTAAACGTGAGACCCCTGGATGACAATGACAAATCTGCCAATTCTCCCCTTCCAGCCAGAGAACTGACGGAAAGACCACTCGACGCCGATGACGAATCTGCCAATTCTCGGCCGAGGACGAGATCGAGGAGCCATTTCGGAGCCTCGACCGGTTCGGTCTCGTCCGGCGAGACCTCCCACTCGTACGTGATCCCGGATTTATGCCGAGAACCGGCTCCGACGACATAGCCTCCCTCACCGCGAACGTCGATCGACTTTTTCAGTATCTTGGACCTGTTTCGGACCGGCTCCCCGTTCAATCGCCAATAGAGATGCCGACCGCCGCCTCCCGTGCGGACCGATGGGGTCTTGGGCAATGGTCCGTAATCGCGTTCCAACTCAGAGAGTGCCTGAATCCCCTCCTCGCCGTCGAGATCGAGAACCCAGAATCCTGACGGTTCTCCGGTCGCGATCCCGATATTGAAATCGGGCTGGGAATCAAACAAGGCCTCGACGGTAGCCGGATCGGCGCTGGCGTCTTTGAACCCATTCCGTGTTGCCGGGATTTTGTCTTTCGCCTTGACTGGAAAGACCGCCCAACCTCGACTCGCAAAGTCGAGAGCAATCTTCTTTGACTTGTTACTGTTTTTTGATATCATGGTGCAGGAGATTCCTTTCGCAAAACGGGAGCCGGAACGGTCGCCGGCTCCCGTTTTTGCCGTCAATCGACTAGTCAAAGGCCTCGTTCGAACGGATCACGGTTCCGACCCGGGTCGACCCGCTCGGCGTCTCTTCCACCTGGATCAGAAACACCTCACCGACATGCGGGGCAAGGTCGATCTTGGCGCCGGGTCTCAACGATTCGCCGCTGATCGCGGCGAGCATTTTGCCACAGGCGTTTTTGGGCGTGGGGGTCGCACTCGTGATCCTCGTCGCCTGCTCTCCGGAGTGGTTGCCGGAAGCGACTTCGAACACGAACTTGCAGCCCGCGCCATATTCCTCATGCTCCGTCGCCTCGGCGCCGAGAAACTTGGCCTTGTAGGCGCCCACAGGGGGCCCGCCACCGGTGGAAATTTCAAATGTCATACTGTCCATAAAATAGACTCCTTATGCTCCGCATTCTGAAAATCGACCGCCGCCACCGGAGCGACCGACGGGGGTCGAGATTATGTGCTTTCCTTTTTCGCCTTCTATGTGTGAGACTGGCCCGTTCGAAGGGAACTCGACAATCCAGCATGATGCACGGGAGACCCTCTTTGCGTAACCGATCCACTGTCGAGACCGATACAGACAGGGTTTTTCAGCCGCGCCGGGCTTGCCGACGAGAATCTCCTCCGGCTTGGTAGTGGCCCGCTCGCCCAGAAGATGGCGCATCGCAGCATCCACGGCGGACTCAATCATTTCGGAGAACTCAACGGGGCCGACGGAGGTTTTCATTGGCCGCCCTCCTGCTGCTGACGTATCGCTGCGAGGAGATCATCGGCGAAGACAAACGAGCCTTTGCCGATTCGGATGACGGGCAGACCGGACCGGACGAGCGACTGCCAGCTCTTCGGTCCCAGCCTAAGCCGCTGGCTGACCTCCGCCTTGGCGTACAGACGGCCCGGTTCGATTACTTGCGGCGTGTCTTCATCTGACATGAGAATCCCTCGGACAATTCATTGTTTTTACTATTCGAATTGTCCGAGGATCTGCCGCAATGGGAATGCGCATAGAGTGCGGACAGAGTGCGAATACCGCGCATACTTTCAGATTTTCCTACGCGGCAGAGGCTTCTTGGTGTTTCCGTGAACCGATGTCGGCTCACTTGCTCATGTCGCTCTCAGCCCTTTTGATGCCCGCCCGAACGGTCTCTGCGCCCGATCGATCCTTACCAATCGTATCGGGAAGGCGCGGTGAGATGGTCTCTCGGTGAGGCTTTGGCAGATCGTTCCACTGATCACGGATTTCTGCGTTGCACCGCCTCTTGTCGCTGGGTCGTTCCTTCCACTTGAACCACAGATGATCCCTCCGGTATGCCACCCTGAGACCGGGAGTGTCATCCGCCGGGAGATTCTTGATCAATTCCTGTATTGCCGACGGCAGTCCGCCCTTCGCCGGTTCCCGGTCCGGCGGCGTGTATCCCTCAACGTCCCGAACCCAAGGAAAGAGTCCACAGACGTGCCGTTCCAATTCACCATAGTCCAATGCCCTCAGTATTTTCGGCACACCTGTCAGGTCTTTGAGTTCTACGGCGGCTACTTCTGGCGCGAACGGCACCACACTAGTAACCCGTTTACCTTCGACGGCCCTGTCTTCGATGACCTCAAAGACGCCCGGGCGAATTCGCTGCTTCCGACCCGCAAGGGCGAACGCGGCGCCGGTGTACCGTGTCCTTTCGGCAACCGTGCAAGACTCGTCCCAGGCGGTTTGGTATCATTC
>CAZFQG010000183.1:0-12748 GCA_964520785.1 uncultured Planctomycetaceae bacterium
CCCCAACGATTTCGCCCCGCGGGGAGGTTTTTCACGGTTGCCGAAAGGACACGATTCATAGGGTGAAATGGGTATTGAGAGCGATGAAAACGCGGATGCGAATAGTACTATAGAGCGGGTAGGAGAATGTAACCGAATAACTAGAAATATCGAAAGTCAATTAAACACGAATAGGAAGTATGAAAATAATGCGCAATATAAGTAGCCTGTCGGAAATCTAGGGGAAGTGACACGAATTGCGAGTTTTGGCAAGGTGCGGTGTTCTAGTGTCGCCCACCCACCCTTTTCCCCGGGGCATACGCTGAGCGGAGCGAAGCGCCGTCTCACCGCGAAGCATAGTGCTTTGCGGTGGAGATGGGCAACGTCGGGGGTCGATCCTCTCCAACGAATTCGGCCCCCGGGCGCGGAACGCTCTCCCGGCTCTTGTTCATTCAACAGGGACATCTCCGTCGAATTGCCCTGGGTTGGCGAAGCGTGTAGAATACCGCTGACGTGATGTCAAACTACTTAGTCCGTGGGTCCATGGTCCGAGAATTACGGCGAATCACCGCAATTGCCCGGATGAGACAGGATGTCAACCTAAGGATTTGCGTTGGACAAGGCAGTAGTGCGGGAATTTCGTGTCTAGATTCATTTGGCGTGTTGGACGTTTGGCGTGTTGGACGATGCTCCTTCGATTCTCCTTTCGCCTCCTCCGCGGAGTTTCGTTTCGATTGCTTTTCAAGGCGGCAACGCTTTGGGTCTTCAAGGGCGTGCGCGCGGTCAACGCGTTCAAACGTCGTGTCGCCAAGGGAGAACTGTTCCCCCCCTTCTTATTCTTAGCGCTGACGGACGCCTGTAATCTGCGGTGTCGAGGTTGCTGGATCGGCTCCGAGGGAAACTCTCGCGTTCTGGAATTGGAGGACGTCGAGCGGCTGATCGTGCAATCCAAGCGCAAGGGGTCATACTTTTTCACTCTTCTAGGGGGTGAGCCGTTTCTTTACCCGAACCTCTGGCGGATTATCGAGCGGCATCGAGAGTGCTACTTCCAGATCATCACCAATGGCCTGTTTCTTGATGACGAGGCGGCCGAGCGAATCCAACGGCTCGGCAACGTGACGGTTTTGGTCAGCATTGACGGTCTCAGAGAAGAAAACGACGCGAGGCGGGGACAAGGCGTCTTTGATGCGGCTATCGAGGGGTGTAACCGGTTGGCCGAGAAAAGGATTCTTTTCGGTATCGCGACAACGGTAACCGGCCGGAATATGGAGGAGACCGCGTGCGACGCCTTCGTCGAGCGGATGATCGACCTGGGAGCGATGTACCTTTGGTATTATGTCTTCCGGCCGGTCGGGGCCGATCCGGCTCCCGAGCTGTGCCTGGGACGCGAGCGGATGCTCGAACTCCGCAAGCGGCTCCTTCGGCTGAGAAGGAAACACCCCATTATCATCGTGGACACCTACTGGAACGCCGAAGGAGAAGCCGTCTGTCCGGCCGCGCTGGGGTTGGGATATCATATCGGGCCGGGGGGAAGCATCGAACCGTGTCCTCCCCTCTCATTCGCGACCGAAACGATCCGCGACAACGGGGGCGACTTGGTCAAAACGATCGGCTCCAGCGCGTTCCTCAAAGGATTCGGCGAGTTCGTCCACGCGCGGACAAAGGGATGCGTCATCTTGGAATGTCCACGGGATTTGGTCCGTTATCTTCGCGACTCGGGCGCGGCCGATACGAGCGGTCGTGACGCCTACGAGGAACTCGCCGCCGGCGAGCCGCGGACGAGTCATCACCTGCCCGGAGAGGAAATTCCCGAAGACTATTGGGTATATCGCATGTTAAAGCGGCAGTTGTTCTTCGGATTGGGTGGATATGGTTGATGGGGCGGGCAGGGAGCCGGGGCTCCGGACCGAAGGGGGAATTGCGCCAAGCCATGCAAGGCTATTTTTCTTTCGCCTTCTTTCCGAGTTGGTCTTTCAAGTAGCCGATCGCTTTGGAGAATGCTACGTCGTTCTGGAAGACGGAAGGGGTTGGGCGTCCGCCGTCGTCCGAGGCTCGTGGGGCGGGGAATAGATCGCGGTGTCGCTGCCGCTGATAGATCCGCGCGACGTCGGCGTCCGTCTGTTCCACCTGGTAACCATCGTCGGGCAGAACACCCCATTCTTCCTCTTCGGTCGCGTCGGGAAAACGATGGATATTCTTGCCGCTGGGGCGGCAGTAGGCGCCGGTGGTGAGTTTAAGGACACTCTTCCCCTTCTCCAATTCAATCACGTTCTGTACGCTTCCCTTCCCCCAAGTTCTCTCCCCGATGACGACGCCGCGGCCGTGGTCCTGCAGACAGGCCGCGACGATCTCGCTGCCGCTGGCGCTGTACCGATTGACAAGGACGGCGATCGGAAAGCCCGTGATGGTGCCCGACTTCGTGGCATCCCACGCTTGGTCCTGGTAATTCCGGCCGGAGATGCTCACGATCCTTCCTTCCTCGACGAAAAGATCGGCCACCTCCACGGCCGATTCGAGCAATCCTCCGGGGTTGAATCGGAGATCGAGAACCAAGCCGTGAATGTTCTTCTCGCGAAGCCCCTCCAAAACTTTTCGAATATCCGCGGACGTGCCCCGGCAGAATGCCGAGATTTGGATATACGCCAGCCCGGTTTTCGGTTCGAACAGGTATTCCCAGGAACCATCATGCCCTTTCCGAAAGCCGCGAACCGTTTGCAGAGCGATGTTCGCCCGGGTGATGTTGATTCTCTTTTTCTCGCCGTTAGCCGGACGCAGGACCGTCAGGACGACCTCGGTTCCCGCCTCTCCCTTAAGCAAGGCGATCGCGTCATCGAGCGTGAGTTCCTTGGTTGGACTGTCGCCGATCTGGACGATGTAATCGCCCGCACAAATCCCGGCGGCCTGCGCGGGTGTCCCGGCGATAGGACTGACGACTCTCAAGCGTCCTCGTTCCATCTCAACCTGAACGCCGATTCCGGCGAACTCATTGTCCACGCTCAATCGGAACTCGTCGACGTCATCGGGACCGATATAGTCGGAATGCGGATCGAGTTTCTCCAGAACCCCTCGAATGGCGGCTTCGATTAAATCTCTGCGATCAATCCCTTTGACATAATTCCTTTCGACCTGATCGATCGCCTCGACAAGCATTTCATACAGGCGGTAGTCCTCGTCACGAAGCGTTTTCGGTTTCTCGGCAGCGGGAAACGGTCGAACCAGGAGTCCCGCGACGAGAAAGAGAGTGAACCACGCCGCAAGAGTCGCCGCGCGAGGGCCGACTTTCCACCGCCGTTTGGGGGAGTGGCACAAGACGGAACTGGAGATCGGGTCGTTCAAACGAGAATCGAACATGGCCGGCTCAACTGGAAAAGCGCATCCTGGAAAGAATCGATTCCGGAAAGCGCCGAAATCACTCTTGTCCACATGGAGATAGAATAGCAAGCCGAACCCGGAATTCCAATCCGATTTCACGACAGACACTCCTGCGGGGGGTGGAATAGGGGGCCGAAATGGGCAAAAACCGTCGCGTCCACAAAGGGTCGCCGTCGCTCCCCATGTCCTGCGAACCCACGATGGCAATGGACGCCCACGCCCGGGGTCGGTGTTTCAATCCGCGATCTCCTCGGCCCGCGGACGTCCCGGTTCGAGGGGTCGGCGGGGGTGGCCGAGGGTGTAGTGGGCGAGGTCGCGGAGTCCTTGGGGGAGACACAGGAGCAGGACGATGGCCGCCCAGATGCCTACGAAGTAGAGGCGGACGGTCGTCTCGGGGCCGGAACTCTCGGCGAACGGAGTGCAAAGCTTCCAGAGCAGGCCGCGGTCCCAATGCCGTGGGTCGATGGCGAAGCAGATCAGCATCGTGGAGATGGAGAGGGTAAAGAACGTGAAGAGGACCGCGACCCACGTGTGTTTTGCCGCCACGGTAGGGAAGAAGGTCCGCATGAGGATTTTTCCGAGAAGGGCGTAGCTTACGCCGAAAAGGCTTAAGAGCAGAAGCCACTGGGTCCACTCATCGAAGAATCCGTCCAAGTCGAAGCCGTAATAGGGCGTCCCCCGGACCCGGAACGCGAGCACCAGCGCACGAACGCCGAAAAAGATCGCGACCACGGCGGCGCCGTGAATGACCGACCAGAGAATTCCTCCCGAAGCGCCATGGGTATATGGAAACGCCAACAATCGAACGAAAGTGAACCGAGATCGTCCCATCATGATTCGATTGGAAAAACCATCCGGTTCGCATACGGCGATGAAAAGCATTCCCAATACCAAGGGCAGCATTACCGTCATCCAACCGGTCGTAATACTGGCCAGCAAATCGAAAAGATCGATCGCGAAAGATCCGGAGAACAAAGAATTCGCGAAGAGCCAACTTGAACACACCCAGGACAAAAGCGTTGCCATCAGAGCCACCGAAGCCCAAATACGCAGGCGGACGGTGCGGTTGCTCGAGGGCGGACTGAGCAGCCCGATCGCCATTGCCTCGAATAGCATGACCGCGAGAAAGCCGACCAGCAAAAACATTCCGGCGGTCACGAGAAAGGTCGATCTGCGCCACAGGTGCTGAATTCCACCTTCCAGCATTTGACTGGCGGTCATGATTGCGAAAAGCGCCGCCAGTCCCAGCCCCCCCGCCGCGGCGAGGACGAACAGATTGCCCAGCATCTTCGGAGACGACCAGGTTCCGACGACGATGGATGCCGCGAGGGCCAACACGGCGACGAGGTAGCCCCACCCCATGGAGACGAGCATCGTCGGGATATCGTATCCGCGGATGACGTAGGTAAAGAGCATGAACGGCAGGCATACGCTGTAAAGCATCGTAACGAGCGCAATGCCGGCGAAGAACTTTCCCCGGACGATTTTCACCGGTTGGAGCGTCGTCGTGAAGAAGAGGTCGACGTTGTTCTCCCCCCGTTCGGAACGGAGCCGGATGAGCGTGTACATCGGCACGAACAGAATGCAGGCGACGAAGAGGGCTGCCTGGAGAAAAAGGTATATGGTACGGCCGCCCGTCGCCTTGGCGGCGATTTCCGGGTTGGACATGACGGCGAGAAAGCAGATCAGGGTCAACGCGGCCAGGAGAAGGTTCACGATGACGATGAAGGACCGGCTCCGCATTCCCTGGCGGAGTTCCTTTACGACGATCGGGTTCATCCGGTCGTCCATCCAATTCGAAATCGTGGCGATGCGAGTCATGCGCGGAGCCTCCCCTCGTTACTGGACCTTGCCTTCGGTGATTGCCATGAATACGTCCTCCAAATCGGCACGGCGTGGGGCGAATTCAACGACCGGAATTCCCCTCTCAACGAGCATCTTCAACAGCGACGCGGCGGCCGCCGCGTCGCGATCCATTAGAACGCGGACTTGCCCCGTCCCATCCTCCCCCAGAGGCAAGGCCGACTCGACCAGCGGCATCTCGATGAGCAGTTTCGTAAGTGAATTCGCGTCCATGTTCAGCGCGCGGACGTCGACCGCCTGCTTCGGCTCCCGGAGGTTGGCGTCGAGGAGTTGCTTCATGCTTCCGGCATGAAGGATCCGTCCCTGTTCGATGATGATTGCGCCGGTGCAGATTTCTGAAAGCTCCGTGAGGATGTGGGACGAAATGAGGATCGCCTTGCCCTGCGAGCGAAGTATCTTCAGAAGCTCGCGAAGCTCCACGCGGGCTCTCGGATCGAGCCCGGCCGCCGGCTCGTCCATTACCAGGACGCTGGGATCGTGGACCAGGGCCCGGGCAAGCGAAACCCTCTGTTTCATTCCCTTGGAGCAGTCGCCGACCATCTTCCAACGGATTCCGGCGAGGTTGGTGAACTCAATTACTCCCTCGACGCTCGATTGACGTTTCTTTCCGGTCAGACCATAGGCCCTGGCGAAGAAGTCGACGTACTCCTCGACCGAGATGTCTCGGTGGGAAGGGAGGGCGTCCGGCATGAAGCCGAGTTCCCGCCGGGCCACCTCGGGGTAATCGATCAGCGAGACGCCGTCGACCTCGATATCGCCGAAATCGGGTTCGTCGAGCGTGGCCAATACCCGCATCGTCGTCGTCTTCCCGGCCCCGTTGGGTCCGACGAAGCCGTAGATATCGCCCGAGGCGAACGTAAAACTGATTCCGTCGACGGCCCTGGTGCGGCCGAAGGTTCGGACGAGGTTTTTCACGGCGACTTGCATGGTGGGACCTTCGGGCCGCTATTCTTTGGCTCCGGCGCGGGTCTCCGGTTCGAACTGGCCGATTACCAAGGTTTCGCCCCTGTCGGAGGCGGGGTTGGTAATGGCCGTATTGACGAAAGGATGGCCGCCGACGAGCGCTATGTAGGTTCCCGGCCGCGGCGCGATCGTCGAGGCAAACCGCTTGAGTCCGCCGGAATCCGGGGCGTAGGCGTCGATCTGGTAAATCAGCTCGGCGCCGACCGTCGGCGCGCCGGAGGGTGTCTTCGAGCCCTCCGCGAGGGGAACGGTGGCCCCGGCCGGAATCCGCCGGGCGGTTCGCACCGAGCCATCGTGGAGACAGACACTCAGCTCAAGGACTTCCGCCCCCAGCGCGTTGGTAGCGGTTACCTCTCCGGAATCGTCGAGGCGGATGGCGATCTTCTCGCGCCGCGGCTCCACCTTCCAGAGACGGAAATGAATGGGCGTCTTCGCCAGGAGCCAACCGCCGGTGAGCTGCTGGCCGTTGGTCCAATCGATCGACACCGACCGCGGTTCTTCGTCGTAGCGCTCGCTTAGCCATTGGGGCTGAACGACGGTCGCCGCGGAAAAGGTGAGACCGTCCGCGTCGGTCAAGGGGCTGTAGAACCCGGCCCAACCAAACGTCGACGCCCTCTGCGTGTTCTGGTTCAGAAGCGTTACGGTCCGGATGTCCGCGAGCCCGTGGAACCCTTCAGACAAATAGCTCCACGCGAAGACGCCGCCGCCGAGGAAGGCCGCCGAGGCGGGGAGAATCCACACCATCCATATCCGCCGGCGAATCCGGTGCAGCAAGAATTGCAGCACCGGCCCGATGGAGACCGCATAGAAGACGAGAAACGTCAGAAATCCCCAGACCGGCGCGTTCTTCCGTTTCGTCACCGGCATCCGGCTCGCCGCGCGTTCCTGTGTCGTCCACTGGTTTCCGTGCGCAACGCGGCGATAGACCGCGTCGCGGAAGGAGGATTCCTGGTTGTACCCTAGGAGCAGCGTTCCAAATCCGGTGGCCGAAGACAACGGCTCGATCGTGCTTTCTTTTCCGTCACCTTCGGGGTTCGGAGGGGCCGTGTTGGGACGGACCCAGACGACGCCTCCGACCGAGAGGTAGTCGGCCATCGCCTCCTTCGCCTCCGGAGAGAGGGCTTCGAACTCGCCGCGCGAAATGACGACGCCGTCGAATCGTGAATACACGACCCAATTCGTCGGCCACTGATTGGGCGGCTGAACGCTCCGTACAACGTGGCAATCGCCGACCCGGACGGTCAACCTGTCGCGGAAATCACCGCTGAGTTGCCGGCTGGCCAGGACGACGGCGGTGGCGTTCGTGAAGGGAAACGCCATTCCGCTCATTCCCATCCCCATTCCGGGGCTCGCCCGATACCCCATCCCCGGCGGCATTCCGCCGGGTACGACGGCACGCGTCCTTATTCCTTCGGGTATCGCGTCCTCGTCGACCATTTCCGTCAGTGCGGCTTCCGCCTTTTCCTCGGGGTTCGAGTTTTCGGAGACGCTCGAACCGTCGTCGGAGTTGCTCCCATCCCTCTCCTCGGGTTCCGGAACTTCCTCGGATTCAACTGCCGCCTCCACCTCGGAATATGGGGGAGGTGCAGGCGTCGGGTATCCCGTTGGGTAGGGAGCATAAATCATACTCCCGTGGCCGTATGCCTCGTTATCCAGCGCGGCGTGGGACTCGTCCACCGACAACGAGTTCTTGTGCCGTTTGCCGTCGACGAAGACGGCCGCCTGGCCGCCGAAGGTTGCCACCGGCGGCTGATAGAGCCACACGTGGGCCGTTTGCTCGGGGCCGACTTGGACCGAGCGGCCGTTTTCGACAAGGTATTTTCCACCCAGTCCGATGGGGAGCCCGCTAGGATACTCGATACGAACGAGGTGGGGGTCCTTGCTCCGATTTTTTACTTGGAAAAGACATCCCGCGTAACCCCGACGCGTCGCATCGTGGGTCTCGTAGAGGGGGATTTGACTGATACTGAGTGGTCCGAATTCATCACCGCGGCCCGGCGAAGCCTCGCCCAGTGGTCCGAACGGACAGAGAACGGCCGCGACCGTAAAGAACGCCCATAAGTTCGCGCGTCGAGAACGAATCGCCATTTATACCTCCATCCGTTCCACCGCCATGTCGCGCGGCAGTTCCAATCCCGTCTCGTCGAGCGAATCGAGCAGCCCGGCGATCACGGCGTAGGTGTCGAGTTGGTTGAAGCGAGCCCGGTAATTGAGCAGAATCCGGTGATTGAGCACGGCCGGGGCGACCGCTTTGACGGTGTCGAACCCGACCGTCGCCCGGCCGCGGAGGAGGGCCAGCGCACGGGATGCTTCCGCCATGGCGATTGCCGCGCGGGGGGAGGCGCCGAAGGTGACGAAGTTCTTCACGTCGTCCGTCGCCGCCAAGGCGCCGGGGTGCGTCGCCGCGACGAGCCTGGCGATGTAGTTCGCCACCGGCCTGGGCAGGAAGATTTCGCCCACCGCGGCGACGGCCGTGTCGAAGGCGTCCCGCGAGAAGACCCGAGACGGCTTGGGCATGATGCCATGGCGGCGCGAGGTGATGATCGCCTCCATCGTATCGACGTCCGCCGCCGCCACGTGCAGCTTCAGCAGGAACCGGTCCAACTGGGCCTCCGGCAACGGATAGGTACCCTCGAGTTCGATGGGGTTCTGGCTCGCCAAAACGAAGAACGGCTTGGGCAGTGCCCGAGTGTTTCCCATGAGGGTAACGCTCCGCTCCTGCATCGCTTCGAGGAGCGCGGATTGCGTTTTGGGGCTGGCGCGGTTAATTTCATCCGCCAGCAGGATGTTCGTGAACACGGGGCCCGGCTGGAACCGCATCTCGCGCGAGCCGGAATCGGTGGTCTGCAGGATGTGGCTCCCCAGGATATCGCCCGGCATAAGGTCCGGCGTGAATTGTACGCGCCGAAACTCCAGCCGCAAGAGTTCACCCAAGGCGCTGATCAGGGCCGTTTTTCCGACGCCCGGGAGTCCCTCGAGCAAGATATGCCCTCCGGAGAGAATGCCGACTAAGACCATCTCGTGCAGCTCATGCCGGCCCAAGAGCATGGCGTCCAATTCCTTCAGCACCCCTCGGACGCCGGCTTGCGCGGCCTCCAGTTTCGCGGGGTCGATCAATTGTGTTTCCGCTGTCATTTGCCGTTCTTCGCGTGTCGTGGATCGGGAGTTTCGTGGAGAGGGTAAAAAAAGCGTTCCACCCGGGGCGATCCCGGTCGACCGAAACGGGGTGCGCCGAGGCTGCCGGCCAGACTCGCCCGAGGAGGGACGGTGGCTTGCAGGAAACCCCGAATGACTCAGCGCCGGGACGGTTCTCGATTGAAGTACTCGCGGACCACCCGGCGATGACTCGGAAGCACGGCCCTGGTATGGGCTCCGCCGGCCCCGCCGCCGGCCGCCAATCCGTCGCCTTCAGAGACGGCCCGCTCTTCGTCCTGGCCCGGCTTTCCCCGGCCCACGCTTCGCAAAACGGATCGACCGTCCTTCTTGAAGCCTCCGGGAGCAAGTATCGTATTCTCGAACGATTCGGCGTGTTCGTCGGTCTCGCCGTCGAAGTTCAGCTTGGCGTGCCCCGGGCCGCGGTTGATGCCGCCTCGACCGGGACCTCCGGCAAGGAGGCGGTTCGCACCGGAACAATTACCTAGACAAATCCGGCAGGCTTCCAGAAGCTCTTCGAGATCGGCGTCGCCGAACTCGCACTCGGCCAAGGCCTCGGCGAGCGCTTCGAGCTGCTCCGGCGTCAGACCTTGCCAATTTTCGAGGAGCTGATTCGGATCGATCAGCCCGGCTTTCCCTAATTGTTGGAGCATTCCCTGCATGGCGGGAGCACAGTTCCCCAGACAATCGGCCAGATCGCCGAGTTCGTCAGCCGAAAGGCCGTCCTCGCACTTATCGCCCGCCTGCTCCATCGCCTGCCGATCGGCCGCCTCGCACTTATCGCGGGCCTCCTTCGTCACCTCGGCCAGTTCCTTCATCATCTGTTCGAGGACCTCGGGCGCCATCCGATTGGCGGCATGTTCCAGCGCCTTCGCGGCGGCGGCGAGTTCGGAACCGGTCCGGGCGGCCTCGGCCGCTTGGGCGGCTTCATTCTCGGCGAGTTGTTCCAGGCGGTTTTCGATATGGTCGAGCGCTTCGAGCGTCTTGGCCGGATCGTCCCCGGCGGCCCGTTTTTCGACCTGTTTCAGATTGGCACGGACGGTCTCGGCTTCCTCTTCCGGCATTACGGCGAGTTCCTCGAGGACCTTTACCTTTGCCTCCAGCCGATTCACGTCGGCGGCGACGTCGAGCCGTTTCGACTCCGCCGCCTCGGCCAGCCAGGAATCCGGGACCAGGAGCGTCGCCGCGACGAAGAAGGAGGCGGCGAAAAGACCACCCAACGTGCGACGGAACGACCACGCTACTTTCGGAGTAATCAGCGTTTCCTCGGTAATCCGCGATTCCCATGCACCCAAGGAGACCTCGGCTCCGGCCATGACGAGGCCGTGGGCGCGGCTGTTCTTGTCGATCTCCGCGCGGATGACGACCGGCGAGGGGAGCCGCCTACGGACGGCCCAAGCGCCGAGGGCGATTAACAGGCCGAGGGGGAGCAACCCCAGCGCCGCGTATTGAGCCGGCAGGTGCCAGAGGAGCCTCGCGGCGACGACAGCGCACCCAACTCCCCAGAAGCCAATGACTAACGCGCGGACGCTCCAGCGGAGCCACATCAAACGCCAAAGCGAGCGGCGAAACCGCGCGACCTGATAATCTACCTGACCCATCGCCTTCTCCAGGGGAGATTTAGGACCCACTGACGTTCAGCGGCGTTTTCCCAGCCGCACTCGTTCTACGCTGTCATTTGGACAATTGCCATTTGGACAATTGCCATTCGGATAATTGCCCCACGTATTTGGAGGCCGATCTTTCCAATTCGAGCCCGTCGGCACTACGCCGGCCGGAGGCGTCCGTCCAAGGGGATACGAGTTCATTCACGAGAAGAGTCATTCTTCAGTTGCCCTTATTCTAACACCGCTCCCCCTAATTGAAAACCCACCCAGAACAAAAAAGGGGGTATCAAGAAAAAAATGGGCGGTTCAGATGAATTAGACAAACCCCCAAAAATGCGACGGCGGGTACGCAACACGTCGCGTACCCGCCGGAGATTTTTTTTCCATTTCACGTGGCCGGGTTCAAATCAGAACCGCACTTCGGCCCCTAGGCTGATCCCTTGGGCCCAGAAGTGGCTCCCCCGGCCCAAAAACGCTGGGTAACCGGTGCCGCCGGTACTCGGAGGGATATTGCGAGGGTCGATCCTTGCATCGATTTGATCCGCCGCCCGAAAGACGTCTCCCCAGTAGACCAGGTCATAGGAAACGAACGCGCTGACGCACTCGGTGAAATCGTACCCCAATCTGGCACCGAACCGGGGAATCACGCACACGACATCACTTTTGCGATGGCCGCTGTTTGTGCCCAGGGCGAGGATTCCGGCGGGATAGACGACCGGCTCCAGCTCTCCGATAGTAATCACCTGCTGTCCATTGATCGTCGTCACGCGCCGGTTATTTCCAATTGCCATCGCGGCGAGGAGGTCGAGCGTCCACTTGCAGCGGCGCAACCGGGCGTCGAACCCGAGTTCTCCGCCGTGGAAGTCGTTCAACGCGCGGAAGTGGTCTTGGATATCCACCGAACTCGGCAACTCGGCGTCTTCCACGTATTCATAGACCGACAGCCGATCATTCAGTCGGTAGTTTCTGTATCCGAAGAGGAAGTCGACCCGCTCCATGCGTATCTTGCGCGAAGGGGCGGGACGGCAGTAGTCGTCGCAAGGGTCGCAGCAAGGGTCGCACGCGTATGAACAGCACTGCGTAATCAAATTGCACCGCAGCCACGTGCCGACGGACTGAACGTAGTCGTCCCCCTCTACGCGGACTCGGCCACCCGCCACACCGGGAAAGGAGGTCAACTCCGCCCCTTGCCGTTGGTTCTGCATATCGTAGAACGGACGTGCCAAAATGGGCGATCCGTTGCCTTCGTAGCTGGTAGTAGCGGAATCGCCGGAGAGACTCCAGTAATCGGCTTCAAGCCCAAGACGGTGACATTTGTCCCGCCAGACGCCGGCAGTCATCCGGAAACCCCCGCGCATCTGCCCCAGGTGGTTCCCGTTGCCAACCAGAATCGAAGTCGTGTCATAACCCAGCCGGCCCGCCTGATTGATCGGTGTGTCGTCGGGGCTCGTCGTCACTAGAGGGGGGTAGTCCGTGCCATTCGTCCACCACATCAAACCCTCAGTTCGAACCCAGACGTCCGGATCGAAGCAACGCCCCGCAAAATAGCCAATATCCGGGTAGTACTCCTGGCCCTTAAGGGGGGATGCAGCGATGCTTACAAGGCTTGTACCGAAGAACATAAGAGCAAGGAAGGACAGAAAACGACGCATGGCTTGCACCTTTGCGTAAAGGGTTATTTCGAATCAGGCGGAATATCCGTCAGTTCCATAACAGACTGTACCTTCGAATCGACCGGCAGAATCCGTTCTTTCTCTTTTTCTACAATGGATCGTACTTTTTGCGCAGAATTCCCAGTTGATCAAGAATCG
>CAZFQG010000184.1:0-12694 GCA_964520785.1 uncultured Planctomycetaceae bacterium
TTGCGCCATCAGGGGGACACGCCGCCGGATATCCGTGAGTTTCGGCCCGAGCTGCCGGAGGAAATCTCGCTTCTGATGCGGAAGATGATGGCGAAGGACCCGGACCGGCGGTTCCGCAACCCGGCGATGCTTGTGGAGCAACTCCTCATCGTCGCGGAACATATCGGATTGCGGACGGACCGCCACCGACCCTGGCCCGCCCCAACCCTCGCGGAAGACTCCGTTCTGCAGCGGCATCTTCCTTGGATCATTCCGACGTGTTTGCTTTTCGGGATTGGCGCGGCATTGAGTGTGTTTTGGGCTCCTCCATCCCGCGAACCCGTCGCGATTTCGGATACGATGTCTACCGAGCCGGGTGGGGTCGCTCCGGTGGTTTTCCCGGGAGCGGCGGCGCCCGAGGTCGGTCCTCCATCGACTCCCCTCGATACGGGGCCTTCCACGACGAGCGAGCCGGGCCGTACCACGTCGCCGCAAGAACCGCCCAGCGAGCGCGCCAGACCCGGCATTCCGCCTCCTGCCGCGGAGTTCGGGAACGGTGCACCCGTTCGCGAAGAGGTCTCGATTCCGGCCGAACGTTCGCTCCCGGTCCCTCGGAGCGGCGAGAAGCCCCTAACGGACCGTGAAACCAATCTGAACACCGCCATCGTAGACCCTTCGGCGATACCGGCACCCGGCGTGTACTCGACGGTGGCCGAAGCGTTGCGGCGCGCGCCGGACGCCACGACGGTGGAACTGCGTTTTTCCGGAACCGTCCAGGAAACCCCATGGGACCTTGTCGGCCGAAACGTTCGGGTTTTCGCCGCGGCCGATTCACGACCGGTCTTGCGTTTTGCGCGGCAAACGGTGCCTTTGCGGCGGCATGAGTCGTTGATCCGAGTTGCCGGTGGTCGGTTGGACCTCGTCGACGCGGCGGTCGAACTCGATGTTCGCGACGTTCCTCTGGCCGATACCGTCGAGCGGTGGACCTTGTTCGAATTCACTGGTGGCGCGAAACTGGCTTTCCGGGGCTCCGGAATAACCGTTCGAAACGCCGCGGACCGCGGAATTCCCTACCACGAGGACGTCGCCGTTTTCCGCGCCGCCGGGGCCGGGGAGTCAAGCGGCCCCAGCGGTGATGACTCGGCTGCGGCCTCGACGAGAAACGGAGTCTCGATAGAACTCGGCGACACCGTCGTTCGGGGTGAAGCGTCTCTGTTGAGCGTGGACGAACCGGTCGCGGTCGCCCTCTCGTGGAATAACGGATTACTCGCGGTAAACCGGCCCGCCCTGGCCACGCGCGGAATTCGCTCCGGCGGCAACGGCGCTTCCATCGACGTCGAATGGCGCCACGTGACGGCGATTCTCGATGCCGGCTTTTGGCGGATGGTCGATACGGAGAACCGGTTGGGGCGCGTTCGCGTCAGCGTCACGACCACGGATTGCATCTTCGCCACGTCGACGGCCGATCCGCTCATCGAGCAGACTGATGGCCAGGACCTGGAACGGTTGCACCGGATGCTCAACTGGAATGGTGAGCGAAACTTCTACCAGGGGTTTCAGACCTTTTGGAGTATCCGCCACGCCGGCTCCGTCGATCCGGTCGAGACCTGGGACTTCGAGCAGTGGAAGACCTATTGGGGGCCGGAGCAGGAAAACCTGCCGAATCTTGAACGCGTGGTCTGGAAGAAGCCTCTTCCGAGGAACCGTCCCTTCAGCGAGCACGTTCCCCGAGACTATGCTTTGAACGAAGACCCCGGCGTCAACCCCGCCGCCGCCGCGGCGACCGATGGTCAAGACGTCGGCGCGCTCCTCGAAAAGCTCCCCGAATTCCCGGCCGCATTGACAACGTCGAAAACCGTGCAATAATACCGCCACGCTTCCAGACACCGGAGCACCATATTCGGGCGATTAGCTCAGTTGGTTAGAGCGCCACGCTTACAACGTGGATGCCGGCGGTTCGAGTCCGTCATCGCCCAGTCCAAAGACCCGTTGCCAGTCGTTGACAGCGGGTCTTTTCTTTTGTCACCGCAACGACTTACGGCGAGCGTTCCCGCATCGGCCTTACCCCCCCTATCGGCGGCGACGTTGTCAGCGATTGCCCCCAGTGTGCCCCGCTTGCCCATGCGTAGTGCAAACTTTGGTGCAAACTCGTCGGCCGAATGATCGTCGGTCCCGGTAGCCTTGGCCGCCGCCGCTTGCTGTGACGAACCGGCCGGCGGGAGAGCCGGTAGCGATTCAACAGCCCCCGCGACGTCCAGCAGTCGGGGGTCGGTGTACGTGTTCATGGTGAGATTGATCGTCGAATGACGCATCGCCGCCTGCGCCACCCGAGGAGCCACCCCGGCGGCCGACAGCCAGCTTGCGAAAGTCCCGCGAAGAGAGTGGAAGTCAACCACCCGGCCCCGGTCGTCGGTCTTGGGGATACTGGCGGCTTGGAGGTCCAGATCAAAGGCCCGGATCGCGGGGACCGTGTCGAATATCCTCGCCTGCGCATCTCGGACGGGACGACCCACCGAAGGAAACGCTAGTACCTCAGCAGGGACCCCGAATCGCTCGTCGAGCCAGTCCCGCAACTCCGCGGCCACGTCGGCCCGTAGCGGAAGCACCGCCCCGCGGCGAGACTTCTCGTCCGACGCCCGAATAACGATAGCCGGGGACGGCCCGTCAATGTCCTGAATCCAGCCAATAGCCAGTTTTCGCACTTCGCCGCGGCGCATGCCTGTTGCCAAGGCCAACCTGTAGACCATCCGGCGTTCGCGGCCCTTACGTTCAAGCCGTTCCCGGGCGTACGGTTTGAGTCGTTCGCGCCCTTTCGCTGTCGCCTCTTCAAGGTTCTCCCATGTGAGGGGGTCGCGTTGCCAGGTGCGACGGCTCCGCCTGTTGGCCCGCTTCTCCGCGCCCCCCCGGGCAATGGTGGCCCGCCCATGCTCAGCAACGGGCCGCAACTCAGCGGCTCGCAGAAGCCGCGCGGCCTCGTCAAGCGTCAACGCTCGGCGTTCCCGGCGGCGATCCACTGCTACGTTTGCTTTCGGCACCCGGATAATCGGGTTGGCGACAAGTCGCCCCTCGGCAACGCACCAATTGCAGAACGTGACCCAGGCGGACCGGTACTCATTGCGCGTCGCGGCAGCCATACCTGCACCGCCCCGGGTGAGCAGCCAGCGGTCGAAAGCGGAAGCATCTATATCGGAAAGCCGGCCCCAGGCACAATCACAGACAACCCGCCGAAGCTGTGAGTCGGTATCGTTGACCCGCCGGGATAAGCCTCTGGCTCTCTGGCGAGAAATGAAGTCGGCAATATGGTCAATAATTGCCTCTCGCTGGTAATCAATCGCGGCATCCTCACTGGACGAGAGAATTCCCCCTCGCACTTTCTCGGCCCGTTTCTCCAGTTCCGTCAAAATCGACCGGGCGGCGGATTCGTCCCGGCAACCGGTCGCCGTTTCCCGGACAATCCCCGCGCCGTCCCTGAATTTCGCGGTGAAGGTTCGGGCGACAACGACAATCCGCGTCGAGCCGTCCCGCCCCTTGGTAACGGGTGCCGTCCGGCGTTTCTTCTTCGCGTCGATCCACTCGGCGAGCCGTTGGCCCTTGCGGACGATAATTCTTGCACCCGCCGGCAGCGGCTTGGTTGCAGTCTTCCGGAATACGCTTCCCATTGTTTCGCCTTTCCGTCTTGTCGGCGGCAAGCCGGTCAGTTCGCCTTTCGTTTCCTTGTCTTCCTCGCCAGCATCGGCCGCGCTCGGTTCTCCGGCGTCGGTTCCGGCGGCACGGCTTCGGGGTCCGGTACCAGTTGCAGCCCCAAGAAGGCGGCGAGCCGGTCGGCTTTGTCGAGCCGGATACTGGTCCCCCCGCGAATCAATCGGCGAACGGTCGGCTCCGGAACCCCCGCCCCTTGGGCGACACGGTATCCCGTCAACCCGCTTCGCTGAATTGCCGTTCGTAATGATTCCGTTATCGTCGGCTTTTTCTTTCTCATGGTATCATTATTGACTATATCGGCAATCCCGTCAAGCGGTGCCCGGTTTTTTTCTTTGAGTGGTCCCGACGGGCGCAGCCCGGGAGGGGCCGCCTTCTGGTCCCTTATGGGATAGGTGACACCGGCGTCCCCTGTTCCGGGCGCGAAATGTCACTACATAAGGTGACACCAGTGTCCCCTATCGCTCAGGGGGTGAGCTTGCCGGCGTCACCCCGTCCGGAATCAGCGGCCGGACCCGGTACGCCGACGGTCCCCGCCGCAAACTGCCCCGATGAACCACGGCCAGCAGCCCCCGGCTTTTCAGTCGCGTTACGGCCCGTTTCACGGTGCGAACGTCCACCCCGATCCGGCGCGCCAGGTCGGCTTGTGAAGTCTGCGCGGTCCCGTCCGGCTTGGTGTCCCGCCAGAGCAGCAGCCACGTCAATACCTCGGCCCTCGACAGTCGGCCCGCGCTGAAGTCGAGAAACGCATTTATCACCCCGAACCGGTCCCGTGTCGTCCGGCGAGAGCCCTTTTTCTTCGGCTTTTTAGCGTCCTCCTGGTCCCGGGCGGTCAGTATCGGGCCCCCTCGGTCCATCGGCGGCGGTTCTTGGCCTACGGGGATCGGTTTCAAGTCGGCGAGCATTAGTCTTCGTCCCCCTCGCCATCGTCGGCAGCGGGCGAAGTGTCATTCCACAACGCGGCAGTCGCCAATTGCAGTTCCCCTGATCCCGGGCTCCATACGAACGAGTCGGCGTCCTCAAACCGCTGCGTCGCGCGGTGAAAGTTGAGAACCAAGTCTTTCGTTTCAGAGTGCCGCGCCTTCAGGTGTTTTAGCCTAACGGTGTCGGCTTCCTCGGGGACCAAAATAAAGGCGGAATCCGCGCCAAATTCCAGTTCGCTGCTTTCGCGGAAACTCGCCAAGTTCAGCCCGTTGCCGTCGTAAGAGCTTCGGCCGCGGCTGTCCTTTGTTCGCCCCACGGCGGCGACGACAATCAGCCCCACGTCGTTGTCGGCGAATTGCCGCAAGAAGTTCATCGTCGAATTAACCGAGGCCCGTTTGTCGGCATGATTCCCCGGCGGCGGGATTCGCTGGATATAGTCCAACAGCAATAAATCGGCTTGGAAGGCATCGGCCGAAAGGGCAGCGTTTTCCAAACTGAACGGCGGCCTTACGAAAGCAAGCCTCTCGCCGATGGACTCAAGCGTGTTCAACGCCTGATCGAGCCGGTCGGCATGTTCGGCGTGAAAGTTGCGGTGCCGAATCGTCTTCAAGTTGATTCCCGACAGCCGCGCCAACTGCCGATCCAGGAGCACCCGGGGCGGCATCTCGACAGAGCACACCAGAACGCGAAGCGTCGGCGTCAATCGCAATGCGTCGATCACGAGTTGCATCGCGAAAGCGGATTTGCCGGCGCCCGGCGCCCCGCCCAACAGCATCACCAGCCCCGGGCCGATTTCGATTCGAGCCAGTTCGCCCGTGCCGACCGGCCAGAGCACGGGCCCCGAGCCGGTCAGCACGTCATCTTTCCAAACGTCGAAGGTGTCGGCGGCGGAAGTGAAGTTCGCTTTGCGTTTGCTCATCGTGCCGCCCCTCCCGCCGGACGTTGCCCGATAAAGCGTTCGCATTTCCCACAAGTCGTATAAATCCGCCCGTTGATAGACGGTGAATCAACCCAGTCTTCCCGGTTGCAGGCGCACTTGAAAGGCGCCGGCAATGGGGCGAGCAAGGCGGTTTCCGGGGGTGCGGGTTGCGGCGTCGTATGTTCGCCCTTACCCCAATCAAACCCCGCCGCGTCGACCGTCGCCAGTGGCGGCGGTTCGGCTTCTGTGTTTTCGGGCGGCGGCGACTCGGTTTCAGGTACCGCCGATTGCCACAGTCTCGCCAACTGGGATTGCAAGTCACTCGAAACCGGCGAATCCGTCGCCCCTGTCACTTGCTGACAAAACGGCCCCTCAGATCCGCCAGAATCGCCCGTATTGCGTCCCGGCGGTTCTGCGGCTCCCGAGCCGTCGGGACCGGTTTGCGGCCCTTCTGCATCGTCCTGGTGCGTTGCTTTCGCCAAAATCGACGAACCGGCGGCGGAAAGGCCGCATTCAATCTGCCGGCGAACCTCTTTCGGTGGTAAACCCGAGTCGAGCGCGGTTTCCTCCAGCAACGCCACGGCCAAACCCGGTGGACAACCAAACTCCCCGAGATTCGCGGCGGCGGAAAACAAGAGTCGGTGCCGGTCCCCGGCGCCCGCCCCCTCCCGGATAAATTCGAGCGTCGAGCAGTTCAATTTCGCCGCGCCGTTACCGGCGGAGCGCCGTGCGGCCTTCGCTTCGGCTTCTTTCGCCACCAGTTCGGCAGCGGCTTGCCAATCAGCGGCGGCCGTTTCGTTGGTGGCCGTCGGTTCCGGCATCACGAACGGTTCCGGCGTCTTCGCCGATTCCAGGATCGCGTCGAGCGGCCCCAAGAGTTCATCGAGCGAAAGACGCCGTTTATGAAGCCCGGTTTTCGGGTGCCGAGAGTTCGGAGCGCGAAACGCGCGAACCTTATCATAGACCCCGCCGTCAATCGTCACTGACGCCATTTCGGCTAGATGTTCTGCGAAACGCCGCGCCGTCCGGTGGAAATCCGCCGACGGTTCCGGCAACCAGAGTGAAGTCGGCAACCCGACATGAAACCCCTTGCTTCCCGAGAAAAAAACCAGCAGTTCGCCCGGGTTAATGCCGTATCGTTCGATCAGGAAATCGGCCAGCCCCCCGGCTTCCTGGTGCGCATCGTGCAATTCTTCGGCGTCAATGTCGAACCAAATCCACGGCGACCAGCACGCCCCCGAAAAGCCCGCCGTCGAGCCGCTTTCTTTCAAGTGTGCGGCGAAGTCATCGCCGAATTGGAAAGCCGACAGGTAGGCTTCGCGGTCTACCTCGGCCCGGTCATCGCAAACCGCGTACCCCGAGAGCGCGGCGGCCGCATCAACCAACCGCCGTTCCTCAAAACACGCGCCGACGATCCGAAATCCGTAGCGAAAATCAGAAGTTTTCATCGTTGCCCCCTTTCTCCGCCGTAGCGGTTTCAGGTTCCATCGCCGTCCCGGACGTGTCGGCCGGTGCGAATGGGTCCTCGTCCGGTTTGTCGATCCCGATTACCTCGAACATGCGAACCCGGTTGTATTCCGCTCCGTCATCGTCCTTGCGCAGGGCGAGCTTCACCCGGCAGCGAATCCCCGGCGGCAACGGCTTTTCGAGTTGCTCAAGCGATGTCACCCCGAGCTTCTGCAGGTCGCGTTTTGCCATCGGCAACGAGGCCGGCGTCAACCACACATCATGCCAGAATTGCCGACCCTCAAACTCGCCTTCCAGCACTTTGAAAGCGAGTTTGTACCCGGCCGTACCTTTCGTTTTACTGGTAAACAGTTCGCCCGCGACAGCCCGGGCAATATACTCCCCGCCCGGAAGCGGCGCGAAATCCTCGGCGGCCTCAGTTTCGGTCCAGGACCGGGCTAGCGTTTCCCGGTCGCCATCGCGTAGAATATCAGAAAGAGATTTTCGCATTGTATTGTACTCCATTACAGGCAACGCCGGCGGTGCTCCCCGTCGGCGTTGCGGTTTCTTGGATTGAGAACAGAAAACTTTGCACAGCCGGCGGGTCCTCGTCGCCTGAGTCCGGCAATTCGGGGTGGGCATCGAGCCAGCGGATCGCGGCTTCGCGGTCGACGAGTTTCCAAACCGAAACCGGCCGCGCATGGGCCAGCGGTCGGCACGTCGAAATAAAGCCGTCGCGGCGAATGATCCCCGCCCGAGCCAACGGCACGGGAACGGCTCCGAAGCACTTGGGGTCGACCCCCGAGGGCAGATCCACTATGTCGCGCACGTCGTCGGCCGTAGCTGCACCGCGTGTAAGCACAGTGGCCACTAAAGCCCGTTGTGCCCGGCGAACCAATGATTCCCGTTTTTCCGCCAGTAGGGCTTGCGCGTCGGCCTTCCTCTTTTCGCCTTCGGCTACTCCGCAGCAACACGGGTTGCAATCACAATTGCTTTTGCAGTCGCACTTCATCGGCCCGCCCTCACGTTACGAACAGCGGGGCAGCCCGCGGCCTCCCACGCCTCCAGTTCCGAGATGGACCACCTTACGAGACGCCCGAACCGAGTCGGTTGCGGTGCGCGGCCGGAATCAACCAGCCGATACCAGTGGCGACAGCTACAATCGTAGCGAGTCCCGCAACCCTTGGCGTCAACAAACTTCTTGGCCGACGGATCGGCCGACTTTTTAACAGTGCAAGCCATTGGTCTTATCCTCATGTACAAGTAGGGCAGTTTTGTTCATAATAGAATCTCCAAAATGGGCGCGCCGGTATGCGGCCGGCGCACCCTGGTGAAACGAATATCAGATCGTGACGTTTTCGGACGAACCATCCTCGAACTGAGCCGTCACTTCGAGAATCTCGCCCACCGGTTCGTCGTAAACCTCGGCGGTTTCGTAGCGCGCCAGAATGACGTGCTTGGTCCCTTGTGCCTGCATCAGTGTGCCGAAGGCGAGGAGCGGGTTTAAGAAGTCCCCATCCTCCTTCATGGCGGCGACGATTTCCGCGACGGACGAGTTGTCCTCGGGATACACGATGCGACAGAACGACAGATCGCCTGCGATATCCACCGATAAGAACTCTAAAGACTTGGCCGAAGCGTCGGCCGGCGTTTCAGGAGTTGACGACATAGATCGTATCCTTGTTACAGGTATTGGCGAGGTGTTCATCGCTCCGTTGCGATGTTCAACCGTCGCCCGTTACGACCCACAAACCGGACCCTCAATAGTCCGGTTTGGTGTTACTCGCCGTCGACGCAAGACAAGACGTAGCCACGACTTGCAATAAGAGAGACGATCCGAGCAGTGGCGTGTGGATTTTTCAAAAAATCCGGTTTGCCAAACCGGACCCCGAACCGGACCCCGAACCGGCTATTCGTCGCCCGTTCTTTGCGGCTCATGTTTGTTGGCAGGAATGATACTTCGGCTGGGCTGCTTGTCCTTTTGCGGTGTGTATTTCTGTTCCCCTACCGCCTTGCGAGCCCTCCGAAGTTGCCGCGACCAGGTATCAAACGTGGGAAGCTCGTATCCTTTCAGTATTCCCTCGTCGTCGTTCTCGATACCGTTCTCGGTCAACCAGTCCCAGGCTTGGCGGTCCTCTAGTCGGGTTTCCTGCTTGGCTTCGGCATACACGAACGAAAACCAAGCCTTTTGGAATGCTAGTTGCAGCTTGCCGAGAGCGGCGTATCGGTTCGGGTCCTCTTCCTCTGTTTTTGCCGTCTTGCTGGTCGTTGTCGAACCCGCCCCCTCATTCGCTTCGCCTCTCTCTGGTAGCAGTGCCGTCGAGTCGGCATTCCCGGTCGCTTGGTCCGACATTAGGCCAGATTGGATAAGCACGGACGGGTATTCCCTGAGAAGCTTGTCCCAAACCTCACTTGTCCGCCCCTTTTCGTCGAGCGACCCCAGTTTCCCCACAAGCTTCTTGCGGCGTTCAAAATGCTCTAGCGCGGCCTTTCTCAAGTCATCGCTTGAAATGCCGGTTTGAACCGTTACCCAGTTTAAGACCCAAGGAAACGGGTGCGTATGAAATGCTTCGTCGCGATTCTCAGCTTCCCGTTCCCCCGCATCAGCATCACCGGCGTGCCTCTTCCTTTTGCACCGGTCGAACCGATTCTTGGCTATCGACCAGTCATCGGCGAGTTTCGCAAGGATTTCCGTCAGGGAAGGGGTTTGAACCGCCATGATTTCGCCTTTCGTAATGCGGGCCGGCCCGAGCCGATCGGCGTGAAAGGCGAATACCGCCGTACCGGCTCGAACCGCTTGGCCGGTCGCCCGTCGGCGATTCCGGCCCTCCCGATACCTGAAATTCTATCGGCTGTCAGCGAAAAACGCCTACCCCACCCGCTCTTCTGTTTCTCTTCTCCCGCCCCAAAGTCACCCACCAGGCGCACCGTTAAGCGTCGCCTGCCATCGGTTTGTTCTGACTTCTCTCTCCTGTTCGCACCACCGCAGGAAATCAGCGATGACTTGCCGTGCCTGAAGCTGGAACTCAGCATTGAGACGGTCCATCGACTCTTTGTCGATCTGCTCGCTCTTTCTCTCTCCGTATTTCGTCTTCGGCAGTGTCCACTGCCAGCCCATGCTAAGCAACTTTTTGACGACCGGGTAATCCTCTTTGATTGCCACCTCGTCCGTCTCCCTGCAGAAAACGATACTCCAGGTGAAAATCAGGACAACCAGAACAATCAGGGGGACAACAGAAAGCGGAATGGCAATAAGCGGAAAGACGACAAGGCAAATCAACCAATCCGCCGGGTCGTAGCCCCAGTAGAAGAGGACGCCGGTCGCGATTGTCCACGCGATTACACGGAGCACGTTGAGTCGCTTCTGCTGCTGGCGATGTACCCTTGAACATTGAGAACAGATTGGAATCGGGATCAGCACTCTCGTGTAGTTGACTACGTACCCAGTCAGGTCCATTGTGTTTCGGATAACCTTGTAGAGTTCCTCCGAGTCCACCGTGACCGCTTTGTGTTTCTTGCAGAAAAAACATTGGTGCATCGGATGAAAATCCTCGGGTTGCCAATCGTATCTCGTCTTCTTGTACTTCGCAGCTTTGTCAGTGTGCTTTGGCAGCGGAGGTGGAAGCGGTGGCGGCTGCGAAAACGCGACAACCGAAGGTGACGGCGCAGGCGTACGCTGGAACAGACCTCGCACCTCCTCGGCACGTACCCAGCGATTACTTGTGCCCTGACGCACGAACGTGTCGGCCATGACGATACCAGTTTCTGCCAGTCGGCGCAGTTCGCTGGCATCGACCGGCCCTGTTTCCTGACCTGTGACCTGATAAAACCACTGAGTAGCCATGAGATACCTAACCTTTCTGCCAGGCCCGGCCGGAGGCGACCGCCGAAAGGTAGGTGAAAGACGGCCGCACCCGGCTCGGTTTAGCCCACGGGGAAACGACCCCTGCGGACACCCGGTGAGTGCCAGTATATCCCCGGCGGTGGGCTCATGCAAGCGGTGGCCGAGAAACCTCGGTCAGCCGCTCGCCCGCTCGCCCGCTTAATCTTTACAGAGGGGTGGAAAGGCTCGAAACTGCGTAACTCCCCAGCCTTGCAGCGTTTCCGATGACCCCCCGCCGTGGGTAGCGCACAAAGAGACCCCGCCGCCTCATAGGTTACCCGGCGACGGGGTGCCTTCACTCGCTATATCGTAATCCTAGCTCGCTAGTCGGATGAACGCAATGGTGCAAGAGATTGAACACGAGCGTTTCTCGACGCCGAGAAGCCGCCTTCCGTGCGGATGGGTCCGCATCTCGACCTCGGTGCCGTACGTCGATTCTCGGGCCGTAGACTGGCATTTACAAGGGACGGAACACGGTCCCGCACTGGCATTGTCGGAAACGCCTAGCGACACCGGAAAACGTACGACCAGATTCCCAGTAGTCCAAACCACACCAGTATGCTACCGGGCTCCGGGATCACCTGCGTTGGGTCAGCGGCCGCACTCGCCACACGAAACCCGCGACGACTATGCTGGTCGATTCCCGTCGACAGTGGACGGTAGGAAGCGTGTAAGTCGTACGCTCCACCGAAGCAATCTCCGCCGCGCACCCCGCGCGACGAAACGATTTCCGTCTCGTTCCACTCCCAAAGATTCCCTCCCTGGTCATATGTGCCGTAAGGACTACTTGACGAATAGTAGGCTCCAACATCGGTGGTTTGTCCAACCGCCCCTGAATAGTTGGCTGAGTTCAATACACCCGGAGGAGACTCAATAGCAGGAGTAATGTCGCTACCCGTGGGATAGTCATAGTACCCGCCAACACCGCCGTTGAGGTTCGGGTCGTAATAGGCGGCCTTATACCATTCGTCTTCCGTTGGAATGAAATAGTGCTTTGTCAACACTTGTTTTACGGGTTGGCAACATTGCGAAGCACCGTAATCTCCCGAGTGAATCCAAAACGGCAACCCGAACATTTACGTTTGACAAAGCAATAGGCGGTTCGCCCAAAAGTCTCGTATGCAATGGCATGATTTACAAGACTAGAGATCGAGCCGTCTAATGCGAAATGATACACTCCCGATTCCGTGTCACCACTGGTAAGCCAATTCGTAAACCTTGCCGCATCACTCCACGAGACAAAGTTCACCGGCCGATTCTCATATCCAGCAGCAACTGTATAGCTGTAGTTCCCCGCCGATCCAACTTGTTGAATTCTGCACCCCAATGGATCGAGCCACATGTCCGAACTGTAAAGCTCGTAGACGTCTGTTCGTGCGACCGCATTTAGAAACTCCGCATATTGACCAGACGTTACCTCATATTTTCCGATATCATAAATGTAGTCCACCGCGCCATAACCCTCAGGGCGTTGTTCGAGGTTGTAACGCATGTCCGGCGCATTGCCTGGATTGCCCACGGTGACGAATTCCAGACTCGTCAATCCCGACCCCATGTTAAACACGTCGGCCTGGGCCGAACCGGCGATGAGCAATGCCGCAACCGCCGCACCGCACGCCAAGCACCGTCCCCGCCCGCGCGGCCGTCGCCGAACGCCGAATCCAACAGCAACGCTCAGCAGTGACCAGATAGCGAGGGTGGAGGGTTCGGGGATGGGAGGGACGACGCGGACATCCAATGATTGATCGACTCTAGAACCGCCACATCCCGGTGTCGCTTATCCGCTCCAACCCCCTGAAAGAGCCGTTTGCCGCCGGATTCTTGTCCGGATTACCCCACCATCA
>CAZFQG010000185.1:0-12632 GCA_964520785.1 uncultured Planctomycetaceae bacterium
TTGGAATTACGCCGCGAAAGCATACCTTTCGCCGGCCCCTACACGGTTTTACGCTCGTCGAGCTGCTGGTTGTCATCGCGATCATCGGAATCCTGATTGCGCTGTTGCTGCCGGCCGTCCAGGCGGCCCGCGAGGCGGCGCGGCGGAGCCAATGCGCCAACAACCTCAAACAGTGGGGGTTGGGCATGGCGAATTACGAAAACCAGAACCAGAAGTACCCTTACGGAGTAATCTACCACCCGATCACGGTCGCCGGCGGTTTGGTCGGCGAGGATGGACGCAACAACCGGATGTCGTTCGTCGTGTCGATGTGGCCCTTTCTGGAGCTGGCCGATCTTTTCGAGCGCTACGATTGGCGATACACGTTCTATTCGGAAGTAAATCGACCGGTCATGCTGGAACAACCGGCCGCCTACTTCTGCCCGGACGACCGGAAGGGGTTCTGGAAGGGGGACGTCTATCACCGATCTCGCGGTAACTATGTCCTCAACTGGGGTATGACCGACTTCGACCAGGATTACTATCAAGACGGGGCACTGAAGGGGCCTTTCGGTCCCAACGTCCAGAGATCGATCCGCGACATCACCGATGGTACGTCGCACACGCTGATGATGAGCGAGGTCCTCCAGGCGGACAATGACGACGATTTCGACTTCCGCGGCGACATCCTCAACGACGACCAAGGGTGCGCGCAGTTCATGACCCGGTACCCGCCCAATTCCGGTCGTGACACGTGTGCCTGTTTTGGAAAAACGCCGAATATCCCGGCGGAATGCACTCCGACCCCCGGCACCGTCATGGTCTCCGCGAGAAGTAATCACCCGGGCGGAGTCAACACCCTCTTCTGCGACGGCTCGATCCATTTCGTCATGAACGAGGTCGACTACAAGGTCTGGTGGGCTCTCGGGTCGATGCAAGGGGGGGAAACCGTCTCCAAAAGTGAATACTGAGCGAACCATGAAACGGACAAACCATGTCGTTCGGCGGCTTGCCCATGTCGCCGCGGTCGGGCTGGCGTGTACCGGCTGTCTATCCGGCTGCGGGCAGAACGGCCCCTCCTCCATATCCGGTACCGTCACGCTCAACGGCGCCCCGGTCGACATGGGTACCGTGGAATTCATTCCGGCCGACGGCAAGGGTCAAATTGCCGTCGGTACTATCGAGGCTGGAAAGTACAGCGCCGAAATAATGCCCGGCCCCAAGAACATCGTCATCGAAGTACAAAAGAAGCTGGGCGAGCGTCACTACCGTCCCGGCGACCCAAACACGCCTCTCGTCCCGATCACCCAACCTCTCGGCCGAAAAGAGATTGCCCGCGAGGTCAATTCGGAGGAAACGACGATCGATTTCGAATTGCCCTAGGCGACACGAAGGAACGGCCCGTGAACGGCATCATCGCCTATTACTCCGGCTCCGGTAACACGCGACTCGCCTGCGAGACGGTCGGCCGGACCGTTTCGACGGTGAACTGGACGTTCCACGATATCGCGGACCATGCGGCGAAGAGCGCAGGCCGCGTCGCGGGCACGGTCCCCGATTTTTCCCGGTACGACATCGCCGGTTTCGCGACTTTCACCGACCTTTGGTGCGTCTCGCGGTTGATGCATGATTTCTTCTCGCACGTTTCCCCGGTCGGTGGTACGCCGGCATTCGTGCTCAATACGTTCGGGTCGATGTCCGGAAAAACGCTCCCGCAGTTGGCGAAGCTCGCGAGCGAGAGGGGATTTTGTGTCCTCTCGGGGCATTCCCTGCACATGCCCGAGAGTTTTCCCGGGATGCGGGCGTTCGGTCTGAGTTTCGATTGGTCGCCCGGCCGGCGCGAGCGACGACGTTTCGCGTGCTTCCTGGACCGTCTGCGCGGGCTCGTCGGCGAATTGGCCGAAGGGAATATGCCCCGGGCCGAGCGGATCGGCGGCGGCCCTTTCGGCTGGCTCCCTCCGACGCCGCGAAAGTCCATGAAGCACTTCATGGGCAAGCAGCGCGTGAATCGGGAAAGATGTACTCGGTGCGGGGAATGCGCGCGGCGGTGCCCCTACGGCGCGATTCGTCTGGAACCGTTTCCGCGAATCGACCATGCGAGATGCTTCGGGTGTTGGGCGTGCTACAATCATTGTCCGGCCGCGGCGATTAGGGCACGCGGACTTCGAGGGCGGTTTCGTTATCCGCGACCGAATCCGCAAGTGGTGAAAAAGCTGACGGCGATTGAGGATAGGAGTCGGTGAGCGATACTTCACGAGGCTCTGCTCCAATCGGGCGAACCCCTTCCGTGAGATAGATTTGTGTGGGCCATTAGAGGGGTAGCTGAGGTATCTTCATCGAATCGCTCCAACTATATTGACAACGGGATTCCGGTATGTTTCAATGGAGTTGGATGCTTCTCCCGCACGTATGGCAACCGTGCCGCGGCCCGTAACCCATGAATAGACCACCAGTTCCCTCCGGACACGGTTCCCTGAAAACGCAGTTGGGCGCCGAGGAAAGGGCGTTCCGCGCGACATCGCGGGCCGTCGCGTTTTATGCGATTGCGGTATCGAGTGTCGCCGCGTGCGTCGCGGCGGTTTATTTTTGGCATCTGTGGGTCGCGACGGCGCGGACCTGCGTGAATACGTACATCCTCCGGACTACCGCGTCGGCCCTAATCGAACCGGGCAAGGCCGAATCTTTGCGGGATTACCTGGCCGGTCTCGATATTTCCTCGTTTTCCGCGTTGATTCTCGCCTTGCTTTTCACCCGGTTGGCCGTAACGGGGATCAAGAACACGATTGTCAACCTGTACCGAGACGGCACTTCCTATTTCGATCATGCTTATCACGGCATCTTATTTCCCATTACCTTCGAGCAATTGTGCATTCGACTCGGGTTGTTGGGAACGTTGCTGAGCTTCCTGCTGGCGGCGATATCTCAAATGGGCGATGCTTCACCGGCGACCTCGGCCGCGAGTACCGTGACGCTCCAGCGGCAAGTGGAAAACATCTCGCGCGAGGGAGCGTCCCACCGGGAGGTGGCGACCGGCGATTCGAGCGTGTCGTCGCGCGCCGTCACGACCAGCGAGTTATCCGGTCAGATGTTTCTCCTGCTCTGCGCCAGCTTGGTCTCGACCTTCGTTGGGACCGGCGCCGCGTATATCGTCACCCCAAGCCTGAACTGGGTACACGACCGTGCGGTCGGACGTCATCAACTCCGCGAAGTCGACCCCGCGTTCGCGTGCGAGGAGTTCTTTCGGCAGATCGACCGGACAAGCCTCCGCCTGGCCCAGTTTGACGTGACGACCTCCAAGATCGCGACCGCCGCGGAACAGATGTCGCGGTTCGAGGAGGGGGTTACCCGGGCGGCGGAGAAGTTGGATGCATTGCTTCGCGGAATCGAAACCGCGGTCGTACTATTCGAGACGTCCAATCGCAACGGAAAGCAATTGAGCGAGGACCTTTGTCGGGTGGAGGAGCTGAGCCGGCGATGGCACTCGATCCTCCGAAAGCTGCCGAACGAGCTTAACGGTACTCTCGACGGCGTAAACACGGCGGGAAGCCGTCTTCTCGAAGCATCCTTGGCGGCCAAACTCGCGTTCGCCCAACTGAGGGCGACCGCCGGGACGGCACGGAAGTCGCTGGAGGAAACGGAGCATCGCACGAACGTGAATTGGCACATGTTGCGCGAACTGCGGGACTCCCTTTCGGAACTGGCCGGCAGTGAACGGACGCAGACGGAACAAGTCATCCGGCTCGCGGACAGCTCGGTACGGCTCGGGGATACGCTGGGCGGCCTGACCCGCGAGTTGGAGTGCCTGCTTCGGCACGTGGCCGGGCACGACGGCGCCGATGGCGACATCGTCCGGTCGTTGGGGAGCATCGAGAACCGACTGACGCAGATCAGAAAGGAATCTTCCGGAACGGCGTTGACTGCCCATCCGTCGGCGTCGCGCGCATGGTGGCGGCGCCTGCTCGGATGAGGAGATTCAGAACTACGAGTATTGGTTGAGCGGCGATGCGCGTATCGCGAGAGAAACCCGATATCCCATTCCCGCCGGGCCTGGATCAACGAACGGCCGCGGACGGTGAAATCGAATGGGAACGGATCATGGTTCAGATCACGTTCGCCTTCGTGATCATTCTCGGCTATTTGATCTCCGTCGGAATGGACGAAACGCGGGACTTGGCCGCCGAAAACGAAGCAAGCCGTCGTAAGAACATCGTTCTGGAATCAATCGTCTCGGATCTCAGCCAAACGGAATTGGGACGAGAACGGAAGGATCGGATCGCGGCGCAGCGCAAGGAGCAACTGGAGCGGCTATTGCGGATCTGGTCCGAAGTACGCGTCGACCGGCGACTCTACCGGCTGCTGCGCCAGTTCGAATACGCGGATTTCATTCCCCTTTCGGACGACGAACGGGCCCTGCCCCTCGGAAAGAGCTTCGTGAATTTGGTTCACGAAACCGACCGCGTCTTCATCACGGAAGGGGTGGAAGTCGCGACCGGCGAGGTATTCGTTCTCATTCAAGAGGTACTGACGAAAGCCGGGTTCGACGTCGCGTCCGAGCGCGACTTCGCCACGTTGGACGACCTGTCACCGGATGCTTCCGCCTCGCATTTCGACGAGAGGATGCCCACCATGGAAAACCTGCGGATGCTCAGGCTGCAGATCGTCGAGGATCTCTTGAAAGACCGCGATTCCCTGGCTCAGGTGCAATACTCCCTGGTGGGAAGAATCATGGCCGCGCGACTGGAACGCCTGGGGGAAGTACCTCTCGAATCGGAGACGGTAGTCGAGGAGCCGGAAGCGGACCTGGCGACGGCGATGCTCGATGCGATCCTCCAAGACCTGCACGAGACCATGCGGCTGCTTCCGGAGACCGCGCGGCGGATTCGAGGCGTACCCGCCGCCGGCGCGACGGATGCCGGAGAAGAAGGGTAGAACGGAGAGCTTTGTCATGCGCAGTCCGAACCAGTATCTCGCCTTTTTGAGCGTTCTCCTGGTGGCGGGTAACTTGCCCGTCCCGACGCCCGCCCGGGAAGCGGCGGAGGCGACGCCAGTCGCGAAGAATCCCGCCGATCCGGAGATCCTGACAAAGGAACTGGCCGCGGTCAAGGCATTTCGGGCAATGATCGCGTCGTATTCCTATCAACTCCCGGAAGAAAAAGTCCGAGAAGTGATTCTGGATTGTCTTCGCGCGGAGAAGACCTCCGGACCAAAAGAAACTCCGGCCGTGGCGAAGTTCCAGGATGCCTTGGATTTCGACTTCGAATCACTCTGGGAAAGCATGGTCGCGAAGACGACCGAGGGGCTTGACCCGGAGGGCACGTTGGAACTCGAAAACCGTTTGAGAGATTATCTCGCTCGGCATCCAAGTTTGCGGGTACAAGCGGAGAAGGAGTATGCCGCCTACGTGGAAAACGACCTGTCCGAGGCCGTCTCGCGTGCCTGCCAACGGACCGTCGAGGAGCAGACCGTCGAATTACGAAAGACACTTGAAGAGCGAGTAGGGGCGGGTATCTTCGCGCAGGAGACGGTATACAAGGCCGTTGACGGAAAGCGTCAAGCGGCCGGAACCGAGGTGGCGGAACAGGTGATTCGCGAGATCGCTCCGGCTACGCGGCGCGTTCTTCTTCAGGATTCCGTAAAGGTTCTGGAAAGCGAGATCGGAAAGATCATCGAGGATGGGGTCTACCAGTTCGAAGAACAGATGCTTGTCTTCGAATTACGTCCGGAAGCCGTGTCCCGGCCGGGGATCGAGAAGGAACTCGAGCGGAAGATGGCCCTTCTCGTAGAGCGTCAGAGAGGCCAGCGCGAAGCTACTCCGTTGAAACCTCACTACGGCCGATTCAATCGGGTCGCGGATGTCTTGCCGGAGCGCGCCGCCGCTTGGTTTGATGAATGCATCGCGGAAGAGGGAGCCAGATCGTGTCAGGGGTTGGCGGAGGGCCGGTTGGGACCTGCGCGGCGCGACGCACAGAGACTTCAGGAGTCGATTCTCGGCGCTCCCGCGGTGCATCACGACCGTGAGGAATCCCTGGTCGCGCTCGAGGCGGACATCGAGATGTTGTGCGAAAGTGCTCGCGCATGGATCCATCGACCCCTGGAAGCGGCGCTCAACGCAAGCGACTCGCCGGAGGATCGCGACTATTCCGTCGAAGTTTTCCGTCGGGAAGTCGAACGCTTGCTCGACACGGACGGAACGAAAGCGAACGCGGCGTGGGGATCGCTTTCCAAGGCGTTGAGGTCGCACGTCACGCAGACACTGCTTCCCGAAATACGTTCCTCCATCACGGACGAGCAGGCTACTCTTTATGCGCCCCTCCTGGCCGGCGGACACTGGTTTCCCACCGAGGAGGAACTCAAGAAGTACCGGACGCCGCTGAATCCGGTGTCGTTGGCGAAGCTGTCTTTCTGGCGGGACCGACCGCCGCCGTTCAAGAACCTACTCGAGGAAACATGGCAGCGGTTGGGAGAGCTTGCGGATCGCGCCTTTCTGGTTGGGGCGGACGCGATGCGCATTCAGAACGGTCTGGCAAGCGATTTGAAGCCGACGATCCTCGCGCGAATGCGCGCCCAGGAAGAGCGAAACGCCGCGGAATGGGTCGCCGAATATACCGCCGAGGTGGCAACACGATGGAAGCGAGACTCGAGCGAACTCGCCAGGAACTATCCCGTTCTCTTCGATACGACCAGAGACATGATTGCCGGCATCGTATCCGAATTATTGGAAACGGAGGCCGTCCGGCGCGATGCCGCCCGGAACGAACTCGCGAAGGATTTCGAAGATGAAGGCGACCGCCCGAGCGCCGTGCCGATCGTGCCCGACATTCAACCGGCGGTGGATATCCCCATCGCCGAGACCGCTTCCGCCGCTGGGGAGTCCACTCCGGTTACGGTGGGGCCGGCCAAGGGGCCTGAGACGGCCGGTGATTCGGGCCTATCGGGCGAGACGCCCTTTCCGACGACCGGCGGCGAGACCGGCGACCGGTTTGGGGGTGGTGGGAGGCGGACGCGGTTCGGACTTTCGGAAGGATCCGATCTGGGCGAGGCCGACGACGCCTGGAACCGGAATCGTTGGGGACCGGCAAGATGGAGTAGCGGCCCGGATCTACCCGAGTCCGACGGTTCCTCCGACTCGCGAGATATGCCGTCCAATAGGGGCTCAAGTGGCGGAGGTCATTTGAATCCGACCGGCGGCCACGGTGAGCGAATCGGGGACCGGCCCGGTGGCGGAGGAGGCTGGTTCGGTTGGAGATTCTATCGGATCGGGTTTTGGACGCTTCTATTGCTCATCCTCATCCAATCCGGTTGCTGGTACTGGAACGTCCGATACATGTATGAGTATATCGAGGCCCGCAGGCGGTCCGGAGAGGCCGGTTGACCGATTCCACTTGAAGTCGTCGATGGAGCGTCGTCCCGTTCCAGACCCGGATGTTTCACCATGCTTCTGCCATTACTCACCTCGACCAAGTACTACCGGTTTCCAACGATTTCCATACTGCTTGTCGTCGCGAACGTCGCGGTCTTCCTGATGACGAAGCACGACATCCTGGGGAATGCTCGCCAATGGGGTTTCATTCCGGATCATTCGACCGGATGGGTACTCCCCTTTTCGGCCCAAGGGGACCGCATCGAAACACTCATTTCTCACGCGTTCCTACACGGCGGATGGATGCACCTCGTGGGAAACATGTGGATGCTCTGGGTCTTCGGCAGCGCCCTCGAAGTCAAGCTCGGACACCTCCGTTTCGCCCTCGCGTACATCCTCTGCGCTGTTGGAGCCGTGATTGTTCACGGCGCGCTCGTCAGCGGTCCTCCGCGGCCGGCGATAGGAGCCAGCGGCGCCATCTCCGGCGTCCTGGGCTGCTATTTGGCGATGGAGCCCCGCAGTCGCGTGTTGTCCGTGTTCTTCTTGGTGATAATCTTCTTCTTCACCGAGATCCCCACCGCGTTTTACGTTTTGATCTGGCTCATCATCCAGCTTGATGGAATCCAGTCGCACGTCTTGGGCAGTCCGCATTGCCGGAATATCGCGTGGTGGGCTCACATCGGCGGATTCTGGACCGGAGTGATCGCCGCGGGAGTCTTCTTGGCCGCGAGAAGGAAGAACAAGGAGAATCCGCAACGGCCCGATATTCTTGGACCTCCGATGCGACGGGATTAGTGCTTTGTCAAACTGGGGGATTGGGGCCGATGTTTCGGTTTCATCCGGGCGATTGCGGTACTTCGGCGTACTGCCAACCTAAGATATTAGTGTTGACGGAGCACTAGATCGGCGCCACTCCGCAGGGCTCCTTTTCGACGACGACCAGGGACTTGGCCTTCGACTGATAGAGCTTCGCGAGCATCTCCTCATAACCGCGGACCATACGCGCGACCGACGCATGGGCGACGACGTGCTCTCGCCCCGCCAACCCGATTTCGCGCGCTCTTGGGTGGTCATCGAACAACAGCAGTATCCGTTCCGCCATCGCTTCGGCGTCTCCGGGAGGAACTTGGAACCCGTTGACGCCGTCGTGGACGTTCTCAGGTATGGAGCCGACCGCCGTCGCGACGACCGGTTTCCCACAGGCCATCCCCTCCAGCAATGATACCGGGCTCGCCTCCATGTGGGAACTGAGTACCAAAACGTCCATGAGCGACAGCAAGTCCGGAACGTCACTTCTGGTGCCGAGGAAGTGAACCGCCCCGGAGATTTCCCATCGTTCGGCGAGCGATTCGAGTTTCGACCGCTCTTCGCCATCGCCGACGACCAAGAATTGCGCGTCGGCCCGGTGTTTCAAGACGAGTCTCGCCGCGTGCAGAAAGAGTGGGTGGTTCTTCTCGGGACGAAGTGCCGCGACGATTCCCGCGACGGGGGGCTCCGGCGGCAGGCCGAGTTCCCGCCGCAACCGCGGGTTCGGCGGGCAGGGGCGGAACTTCTCCACGTCAACGCCGTTGGGAATCACGAAAACGCGGTTTGGGGGGCACCCCTCGTGCTCCGTGAGATACCTCGCGTGCGATTCGGCCACGGCCACGAACCCGTCGGTAATCGGCGTGAGCAGTCGATTGAGGAATTCCACGTGATCGGGAACGCCGGTGGAGTGAATCGCCGAAGTCAAGACGGGTACGCCGGCCAGTTTGCCGCACAATCGGCCCCAAAACATCTTATCACCGCCGGTCCCCACGGTCACCACCGCGTCGATCTTCCGTTCCTCCATCAGCCGTGTCAGTCGCGGAAGCACCCGCGGGTCGTACTTGTGCGCCAAAACGCCGGTAAATGCCGGAATCTCCTTCGCCAAAACGTCTCCCAGCGGCCCGAAATACTTCAAACAGCACAACTCCGGCGCAAACCTTCTCCGGTCGAGCCGCCGGATCAGTTCGACGAGCAATGTCTCTGCCCCCCCTATCGGCATGCAGGTGATGACGAACATGACCCGCAGCGGTCCGCGGTCTTCCATCGGAACGATCAATCGGTATCTACGGCGCATGGCTCCGGTTTCCATTCGAGTGCGCCCCCGTATTCGAATCGCGGCACGTTGCGTTTTCTCGGGTCGACGGTGGCCCGGTTTCGCAGCCGAGCCATCTGATTGTCCAACAACATTCGCTGCAGATGGAAGGCATCTTCACCGGGGAAATTGTATCCTCCGTAGGCCGATACGACCCCATTATACCCGGCGTCGCGTGCTTTGTGAAACACCCGACTTGACAGGTTCGCGTAACGGCCAAAGGGAAAGGCGAAGTACCGAATTCGCCGACCGAGCAATGCTTCCAGGCGGTCTTTCGGTTCGACGATCTGCCTCGTCAGTTCTTCCTCTCCGCCGATTGACGCCATGTCGACGTGCTCATATCCGTGCGTTCCGATTTCGATCCCCGACTCCGCCAGCTCGCGGACGTCCTCCGGGGAATTCGGTCTCGGCGCGACGTGCATCGCGAGGTCATGGGCGAACGGGGACCCGTCCAGCATGTTCGCGAGCGTTACGAAGTACGTGCATGGAATTCCCCGTTCGATCAACAGTGGCACGGCCGTCTTCATGTTATCGGCATAGCCGTCGTCAAACGTGATGACCGCCGCCGCGGCGCTGCCGCGGCGGCCGCGGACCCGTGCCCGTGCCTGCTCCAAAGAGATCAACTCAAACCGACTTGAAAGCCATTCCACATGCCGCCGGAACATGGCGTGCGTCATCGTCCAGGGCGTATCGGCCCTGTCGGCCACGCGATGATAACCCAGTACGACGACCGGCATCTTTCCGAGTCGGGCGTCCCATCGTCCACGAAGTATCCTACCGGGAACGGTTGCCCAGTAGTAGGCATTGACGGCGAACTCTCGCGGAAATCCCATCACTCGTATCCGATCCAACTCAACCCCGATTTGACGGTCTGTTTGACCGCGTATCCCGCCGCGCAAAGCTGGTGCCGCATCCTTCCTTCAAGGAGCCGCGAAAAGACGTAAACCCGACGCCGAGCGCGGGGACGGCACCGCGCCGTCTTGTAGGGCTCGTCCCCCCGGAGCAGGTCGTACCGCATGAAGCCGGAGCGGACGGCCCATCGGATCACGGCCGTCTGCGCAAGTGACCCGGGACTGATCGCCGCCAGGTCGGGATTCATCCCGCACTGGTAGGCGAAAACCGTCCCCCCTCCCAGCAAGAGATACTCGGCCGCGGCCGGCACCCCGTCGATTTCCAGCCACGGCACGACGACGTTTCCTTCGGCGAATAGCAGCCCGGTTGCTTCCTCCAAAAACGCCGCCAAATCCGGAGAGTCGAAATACCCAGGTTCCCCCAGCATCCTCCGGCGCCGCTGGTGCAAATCGACGAGAATGGCATAGGCCGTTCGAAGTTCATCTGCGTCGCGAGGAACACGAAAGTTGGCTCGCGGGGTGTCCAGAATCGTCCGCTCCGCCTTGCGAATTCGCTTCCGGTGGTTCTTGGAGCATCGGGCCACGAAGGTGTTCCAATCCCCGGGAAGAGTAACGCTCCAGCAGGAGACGGTCCTTGTACTGTGGATCGCGTGTCCCATCTCCGTCAACCGTTGAAAAAAAAGGCAAAGCGACGGGTGGTCGGCGTCCACACCGTTGAGGTCCAACGTATCCCAGGCCACCCCCTCCTCTTTCGATATCCAGGCGGCAAGCGCCACCGCGACGGTCGGACCGGCTCCCGGAAGAGCCAACAGGCTCACATGGTCACTTGCGACTTCTTCCTCGCCGAGAATCCTCACCACCCGGCCCCAGACGCGTGATTCCTCCACGTACCACGGTGCCGCGCCGAGAAGCGTATTCCGATCGTCGAAGACGCCCAGGACGAATAATTCTCGGGATGATCCCCCAAAATGTTCCCACCACGTCGTTATCCAGTTCCACGTCTGAAATGGGATATTCCCGGCGGCCAGTTCCCATTGGGTCTGAAAAGGGCGCAGCTCGTGGAAGGAAAGAAAACGGCGGACGTACATCGTCGCGAAACACTCCGAGCATTTCGTTAGAGAAACTCTGGCGGTTCATTAGAACTCTTCGTTCCGTTTCCGTGTCAGGCAAGTTCCGTCCCCCGCGGTGGAAAGCCCCAGAGAATGGGTTTCTCCGCACCAAAACGATTGCATTGGTTGTATCCCTTTTTCAAGCAGATTACGCGCTAATCTCCAAGCCTCTGGAATTGGGCCATTGCCCGAATAAGCCCTTCCGCCTTTTGCCAGGTTTCTCGGTACTCCTCGTTGGGGTCGGAATCGGCCACGATGCCCCCTCCGACGGGTGCCTGCCACCAACCTCGACCTGCCGTAATCGTCCGAATAAGAAGGTTCCAGTCGGCGCTCCCGTCGAATCCGAGATAACCCATTGCCCCGCAGTATGCTCCTCGTGCCGTCGGTTCCAATTCGGCGATGATTTCCATGGCTCGGATTTTCGGAGCGCCGGTGATCGACCCCCCGGGGAAACATGCCGCGAGGAGATCCCACGCGTCAAGTTCGCGGCGGAGTGCCCCTTGGACGGAAGACACGAGGTGATGGACCGTGGCGTAGGTTTCCAGCCGGCAAACGTCGACGACCCGGACGCTTCCCAACTCACAAACTCGCCCCAAGTCGTTTCGCAAGAGATCGACGATCATCACGTTCTCAGCCCGGTCCTTTTCGCTTCGAAGCAGTGATTCCTTGGCGCCTTCGTCGGCTATACCCTCCTGACGATGGATGGTTCCCTTGATCGGCCTCGTCTCGACCATCCCATCGCATACGTGGAGAAATCGTTCCGGAGAGGCGCTGAGGACTTGGAAATCGCCCAGATCGAAATATCCGGAGAAAGGTGCCGGATTACAAGCACGGAGCCGCCGGTAGAGCGAGACTGGATCTCCCACCGCTGGATGGAGCAGCCTCTGCGATAGGTTGACTTGAAAGATATCTCCGGCACGGATGTATTCAATAGCCCGCTCGACCACGCGAAGATATGCTGTTTCACAGAAGTTGCTCACGAAACCCTTTGCTGTCGGGGCCGGAAACCGGGGAGCCAAGCACTTCTCTTTCAGCCGTCTAGTGGTGTGGGGGCCAATCCCCTCTCGTGGTGTATGGCGGCTGTCGGACGACCACCGTTTTGCCTGCTGGAGTCTTTTCTCGGCGCGATCCCTGCGACGCCGAGGGGTTTTCTCGGGGAAACCTTGTGAGATGATCCACGCTTGGCCCGCTTGGTGGTCCCAGGCCAGCACCAC
>CAZFQG010000186.1:0-12442 GCA_964520785.1 uncultured Planctomycetaceae bacterium
ACCGGGTCGATATCGGCTAAAACGACTCTTGCTCCCCTTGCAATGGCACATGTCGCGGTGCAGACGAACGTTAGGGGGGTGGTGATCACTTCGTCCCCCGGCCCCACGTCCAACGCCATCATGCATAGGTCGAGCGCCGTCCCGCAACTATTCACGCCGATCGCTTTCTTGGCTCCCTCGTGCGCGGCCAAGGCGTTCTGGAAGTCGTTTTCCTCGGGGAGCGGAAAGAAGTCCCCTCCGGCCGTTGCGGCGGTCAGGACCTTCATGGCCGCTTCCAGATCGTCCCGTTCGTAAACGCCACCCATCGCCCCGAAGGGAATCGCACGGATATCTCGATTGGTTTCTTCCATTGTTTCTGTTTCTGATATGGGTTTCTTTTGACCTCACTGACTGACACGATGACGCCGCCGTCGTGCGTCTTGAATTCGCTCCGAGGAGTCCGCACGGCGCGTGCGAAACGGCCCTCTATTGACCAAGGCTGAATATCCAAATACCGGTGTAGATGAACAGTCCGACGAGAATCCAAAGAACGACGAATCCGACGACGGAAGTCCTCGTAGGGACCGGGATTTCGAAATCGGGGTGGTCGAACAGCACGCGACGCGGGGCCGGCTCCACCCCCTCGGGAAGCGTGCCGGCCGCGGTTTCGGGCTCGTCCGGGGTGATCGGAGTCCTCATGCACGCGTAAAACCGGTCGAGCCGCCTCGGGTCGACTTTCTTCGTGAACAGGCTGACCGCCACACTCACCACGAATCCGGTACTCAAGTAGAAGATCATCTGCCAGGGCAGGTGGAGATTGCCTTCCCAGAGCATGAACTCGGGGAGGTGACCGGCCAATGTCGCATTGAAATCCCAAACGAACGGACCGGCGGCAATCCGCTCGGTGAAGAGCCAAACGAACAGACCGGCCAGGGTCCCCGCCCAGGCCCCGGCGACCGTCGCCCCTCTCCAGAAGATGCCCAGCCAGGCCGCCACGCCCATCATCGCCGCCACCTTCCAGAAGACCTCCAACCCGGTAACGACGCTCTGCATCGTATACGCGAACACGAGCGCGCCGGCGACGACGGCGATGGAGGCGACGCGACCGGCCAGGACGTAATGGCGGTCGGGCCTGCCTTTGGCGAGGAACGGCCGGTAGATGTTCTCCACGAAGAGCCCCGAGGAGAGTACCATGAACGCATCGCAGGAACTCATGATCGAAGCCAACATCGAAGCGATGAAGAGGCCGAGCAATCCCGGGGCGATCGTTGGCAGTAGATCATGGGCCATCAGGCCGAAAACGTGATCCACGTCGATATCCTTCCCCGCGTACATGGCGACGGCGCAGAGCCCGGTCAACGTCCAGGCGACCGTGCATACCCGCTTCATCAGCCCGCCGCCGGCAACTCCGACGCGGCTTTCCATCTCGGTCTTGCCGGCGCCGGCCAGGGTGGCGGTCGGTTGGGTGATCCACCCGATCAGCGCATTGAAGGAAACGACCGCGATGAAGAAGACCGTGATTTCCTCCCCTGCCACGATCTGAAACATGGCCGGATTTCCAACGGCGTCGCGGAGTCCGGACATGCCGCCCACCCGGGCCAGCGCGAAGGGAATGATCAGGAAGGAGAGGACGATGGTAAGAATCCCTTGGAGCAAATCGGTGATGATCGCCGCGCTCAATCCGCCGGCGACGCCGTAGACGACGAAGAGGACCGTCATCCCGGCGATGGCGAGCCCGGGATCAATCTGGCCGCCGGAGATCGCCGAGATCATCACGGCCGAGCCCCGCAACATCAGCCCGATACTCACCGCCAACTGCAAGATGCCGACCATTGCGTAGAGTACGCTGACGCCGCGGTCGTAGCGAATCTCGAAATAGTCGGCCATGGTGACGATTCGCATCCGGCGGATGAACGTCGGCATCACCCAGTAAAAGGGGGTAACGAACAGCCACAGCCACTGGTACCAGATTCCGGAAGCGCCGACCCGGTACGTCTTGGCCGCGACCGAGACCGCCTGGTCCGCGTGAGAACCGGACCCGAACCCGAGGAAGATCATGAACAGCTTGCCGAACTTCCGGTCGCTGATGAAGAAATCGGAAGACGTCTTTACTTTGCGTGCGGCATGTAACCCAATCCATGTCACGATGCCGAGGTAGGCGATAATCGTCAGCCAATCGGCCCAGGTTACGGCATGCATGGATACACCGGTCGCTCGCGTTTCGAAGGAACCATGGACCGTATTCTTCTTCGGCGCCGACATCCTGTCAAGGATCGTTTCGTGCAATTACGGTCTGATTCGTGCATGACCGCGCGGGAGGCGAAAGACGATTTCCCCGGGGTCTTCCCCACACGATCCGACGGGGCGGCGAACTGGCGACGATTGCACGAAAGGGCCCTCTAATGCACAAAATGATCCTTGACAGGGGCCCGGCGTTACAGGTGATAATAGACGAAAATGACCCGTCAGGAAGGGCTTCGTTTCCGGCGCCCCGGAACGTCGCGATCCCGAGAACATGGCGTCCTCACAAGAGATCACAACATGGCAAGAATGCTGTTACCGTTTCTCGTCGCGCTGGCGGTCGCACCGCGCCACGCGGTTGCCGACGGGCCCACGCTTCCGACCGAGTTGGTCACCATCGCCTGGGGAATTCCGGACCGACTGAGCGTTGACCCCGGCCAATTGACCCGCCCCACGAAACTCTACACGGTTTGCGCACTTGGCGGCGCCGCGGAGCACGGGTTCATCAAGGATGGCAAGGTCTATGCCCCCGGCGGGGGCGGCGTTTTCTGCTGGGATATTCAAACCGGGGAGGTGCTCAATCGGTATCCCCAGATCGGCGGCGCGACAATGCCGCTGCTCGAACAAGGTCTGCTCGTCGGCGTTGGAGGAGGCAACGTCTCGGGTGTCTCGGTATCCGACGGGAAGACTCAATGGTCGACGCCGGTGGGATCGGTATGGGCCGAATCCCTTGCGTACTGGGAGGAAGGGGAAAACCACTACGTGTTCGTCCAAAGCCGAGAAGGGTTGTTCAAACTCCGCCTGGAGGACGGCGCGGTCCTTGCCAAGTTCGACATCGGTAGCCGCTGCATCCCGGGCATAGACGGTAAGGAACGTGCCGTCTATGCCCAAGCGGCCAATCGGCTCGTCAAGCTCAAGTTGGATGACCTCAGCTTGATCTGGGAGGTGGCCCTGAAGGGTCCCGACAGCTATTCGTCGCCCATCCTGGTGGACGACGCAAAGGTCGGCCGCCGGATTTTCACGAACCTGCGGAATGGAAATATCTACTGCCTCACGCCGGAGGGGGAGATTGTCTGGGAGCATGCGTTCGGCGGCGATATGAACGGGCTGATGACCTATTTTGAAGGCATGCTCATTGAACAAGGGTACCCCAGCATCGTCCGTGCCGTGGACGGTCGAACCGGAAAGGTTTTATGGGTATTCGACTCGAAGGACTTGCATGACAGCAAGGAGACATTCTGGACGGCCCCCATTCTGATTGGTGGGCGCCTGCTCATCGCCACGGCCGACGGCCCGGGACGACTGTACCACCGGCAGAAGTACTTCGTGTTGGATCCTCGCACCGGCGAAAAACTGAGCCAGTTCGAATTCGACGCCCCCGGCTCCTCGTGCGGCGTTCCAATGGCCAGTGGCGGCATCGTCATCTTCCACGATAATATGCACAGCCGCTGGACGGCCGTGAAGGTTGGGGAGGGTGAGTTGGTCGACTGGTACCCCTTCCGCGGTGATGCCGCCCACACCGGAGCGCCCGCTTATCAGGAGAAGATCGTCACGAAATGGTACGACGAGCCCCAGATTCTGGAGCCCTGGCGGCGGGTCCGCGACTGGCTCTTCCTCGACCGATTCGAGCGTGAGGACATGCCGGTACCCGGCAAACCGATCTTCCCCCCCTTCGAGTGGAAGCACGAAGGACCGGAAGGGTCCACCGTCATCCGCGGTGGTGAGCTGGTCATCACCGGGACGGACACGGAGACAGTCGGGGTGTACAACGAATTCTGCGCGGCCCCCATGTATACCGTGGAGGGAAGGGTCACTCTCAACCAGACCGACGCCCCGAATCAGTGGTTTGCCCTGCTGGCGTGCGGCTGGCAACGCCGGCTCGGCCTGATGGCGCACAGCGACGGGTTCATCTACTACATGGGCTCGTCGCGGGGCAAGGACCTGATTCAGTCCGACGTTTGGCTCCGAAGTGATCTCCGTTACGAGGCGAATAAGTCGTACCACTTCCGTATCCGCGTCGACTGCGAGGACAAGACCGGCGTTTATTTCATGGATGGCACCGAGCTGGGGAAGGTCGAGTTTTTCCGGTACTACGATCCGGTTAGTTACATGGCCGCCACGAAGAATAGCTCTGGGAGTTTTCGCCTGGGAGAACTCCGCATATTCCGCGGCGAAAACATGCCAGAGGAAGAAGCACTCAACGCGACCGCCTCGGCAAGGACTCGGCAGGAGTGAGGACCATAGGCCGGTCAATCGCAAGTCGTCTGGTCACGTTGCAAGGTCCGAAACGTCGGTACTTTGAAGAGCTTGCGGATTGCGAGGGGCTCTGCGTAGGGGGGGGTCCCCTGATGATTGGGGCGACCATGTTTTCGGCATGATAGAAACGCGGGCGCGTTCCTCGACAATAGCTATTATAGTAGCATATATTATACCTCTTACGGGTTAATTCCGGGTTCTTTCCCGGTACTCCAGTCAGTTGCATCGTGTGCCTGGTCAGGTTTTTCACGAATCTTCGACGCACTACGGACCGAGCCTACTGGTCGATGGCTGAGCGGGTTTCCTCCATCCTTTATCTTCCCGCTTTGTCGAAAACTTTTCCAGGCTATTCCACCGGCAAGATTCTCCATTTATAATGGGGGCTTCAAGCAAACACGGCTTTTCCTCCCACCTCCCTCAGAGAGGTGGTGAAGTGCCCACGCCTTTTGCGCCGGTGGTCGTCGCTTCGGCCATCCTCGTTTGTCGTTTTTCAGCGCTTGCCCTTCGGCAGGCAACGCCGCAAGGGGATTTCCCCACTTTTGCAAGGCCGATAAATGCAGCGAATTACTATTACTAAGGGTCTTGAACTTCCCATTTGGGGGGATCCTGAACAGCGGGTTCACGACGCGCGACCCGTGACGAGGGTCGCGATCACCGGACCGGACTATGTCGGCATGAAGCCGACGATGGCGGTCGGGGTGGGCGACTCGGTGAAGACCGGGCAACTGGTGTTCACGGACAAGAAGACCCACGGCGTCCGTTTTACCTCGCCAGGATGTGGCACGGTAGTGGAGATTAACCGCGGTGCCAAGCGGGCCTTCCAATCGCTGGTGATTGAACTCGCCGGAGAAGAAGAGGAGACCTTTGACTCGTACTCCGCGGCCGAACTGGAGTCGCTCGATGCGGATCGGATCACCGCGAACCTTATCGAATCGGGCCTGTGGACGGCGATTCGAACCCGTCCTTTTAATAAAGTCCCCGCCGCGGACACGCGCCCCAGGTCGATCTTCATCACGGCGATCGATACGAATCCGCTGGCGGTCGACCCGGCGGTCGTCTTGGCGGATCGCGAAGACGATTTTATCGCCGGGCTGAAAGTCCTCTCCCATCTGGCACAACACAAGACCTATCTGTGCATCGCGGCCGATTCGCCGATCCCCGGGGTCGACCTTCCGGGAATCGCGGCGGTCGAGTTCGCCGGTCCGCACCCGGCCGGTCTGGCCGGCACGCACATGCATTTTCTCGATCCGGTCGGTCCCGGAAGGGTTTCCTGGTCGATCGGGTATCAAGACGTCGCGGCGATCGGTCATCTGTTCTGGACGGGCCGTCTGGACACCCGGCGGATCGTGTCGCTGGCCGGTCCGGCGGTCAAGGAGCCCAGGGCGATCCGTACGCGCCTGGGGGCGTCCGTGGACGAACTGGTCGACGGCGAGCTGTCCCCCGGCGAGACCCGGGTCATTTCCGGGTCGGTCCTGTGCGGCTCCAAGGCGGAGGGAGCGCTTGCGTATCTGGGCCGCTACGACAACCAGGTCGTCGCCTTGAAGGAAGGAAACCAGCGTTACTTCTTCGGCTGGGTCATGCCCGGCTTCCGGACATTCTCGGTGAAAAAGGTGTTCGTCGGCGCGTGCCTTCCGGACGCGACGTTCGCGATGGACACGAACACGCACGGGCGCAAACGGCCCGTCTTTCCCACCGGCGCGTACGAGCGGGTGATGCCGCTGGATATCGAGCCGACGTTCCTGTTAAGGGCGCTTGCCATCCACGACGTCGAGCAGTCGGAGGCTCTGGGCGCCCTTGAATTGGCCGAGGAAGACCTGGCGCTGTGTACGTACGTTTGCCCCGGAAAGCAGAACTACGGCCGGATGCTCCGCGAGACCCTGACGATCATCGAAAAGGAAGGCTAATGAAACCCCTTCGTTTCTTATTCGACGCCATCGGTCCGGCCTTCGAGAGAGGGGGGAAGCTCCACAAGCTTTATCCCATCTACGAGGTCGTCGATACGTTTTTCTACACGCCTCCGGACGTGACAAAAGACGATTGCCACGTCCGCGACGGAATGGACTACAAGCGGATGATGTCCGTCGTTTTGGTGGCGCTGCTCCCTTGCGTGCTGATGGCCATGTATAACGTCGGCCTGCAGGCGAACAAGGCCCTGGCCGAGATGGGGGTCGAACAGGTCGCCGGATGGCGCGGCGCCGTCATGCAGTTCATGCATATCGGCCTGAACCCGTACAACCCGCTGGATTGTGTCATCCACGGCGCGCTCTATTTCCTTCCGGTGTATATCGTGTGCATGGTAACCGGAATCGCCATTGAACTGCTCTTCTGCTGCGTCCGGAACCACGATTTGAGCGAGGGGTTCTTCGTGACCGGACTGTTGCTGCCGCTGACGCTGCCGCCGACGATTCCCCTCTGGCAGGTCGTCTTGGGGACCGCGTTCGGCGTCGTCGTAGCGAAGGAGATATTCGGGGGGACCGGACGGAATTTCCTCAATCCGGCGCTAACCGGCCGAGCTTTTCTGTTTTTTGCGCATCCCGCCGAGATTTCCGGCGACGCGGTCTGGACGGCGGCGGACGGCTTCACCGGCGCGACGCCGCTGGGCGCCGCGGCGGTCGATGGGATGGCCGGCCTGACCTCGCGGGTGAGCTGGCTAGACGCGTTTGTCGGGACGATGCAGGGTTCGATGGGCGAAACCTCGGCGCTGGCGTGCCTCGTCGGCGCGGTTATTCTGGTCGCCGCCGGAATCGGCTCGTGGCGGATCATGGTCTCGATGTTGGCGGGCGCCATGGCTTTTTCGACGATGCTGTGGATGGTCGGCAGCGAGACGAATCCGGCGTTCCAGATTCCGCCGCAGTGGCATCTGGTCCTAGGCAGTTTCGCGTTCGGGCTGGTTTTCATGGCGACGGATCCGATTTCCGCGGCGATGACGCGCATGGGGCAGTATGTTTACGGAATCTTCATCGGCGTGGTGGTCATTTTGGTCCGCGTGATCAACCCGGCGTATCCCGAGGGGGTCATGCTGGCGATTCTGCTTGGCAACTGCTTCGCGCCGCTGATCGACTACTACGTGCTGCAGGCGAATATCTCCAGGAGGAAACTGCGATATGTCTAAGGAGTCTTTAGGCAAGGTCTTCTTCGTCGCGACGGCCGTCTGCGTCGTCTGCTCCATCGTCGTTTCCTCGGCGGCGGTACACCTCAAGTCACGGCAAGAGAGGAACAGAGCACTCGATTTGAAGGTCAATATCGTCGCCGCAGCCGGCTTATTGGACAATGGAGCTACCGCGGCGGAAATCGAAGAGTTGTACCAACGCCTCGAACCAAGAGTAGTCGACTTGAACACCGGCGAATATGCCGATATCGATCCCGCCGCGTTTGACATGCGGGAGGAAATCATGAACCCGCGGACGAGTACCCCTCTTCCCCCGGAGGACTCGGCCGTGGGGATTCTCCGCCGGCCGGACCACCAGATGGTTTACCTGCTGGAGGAGAACGGGAAGCTCGAGCGGCTCATTCTTCCGATCTACGGGAAAGGGCTTTGGTCGACCATGTACGGGTTGATCGCGCTCGGTTCCGACCTGAACACGGTCGAGAGTTTCGGTTTCTATGAACACGGCGAGACACCCGGACTCGGCGGTGAGATCGATAATCCGAATTGGAAGTCGAGTTGGGTCGGAAAGAAGGTATTCGCCAACGGCGGTCCCCCGGTGATTCGGGTGGTCAAAGGAAAGGTCGCCGAGGACGCTCCCGGGGCGGAACACAAGGTTGACGGACTCAGCGGCGCGACGTTGACCGCCAACGGCGTGACGAACACGGTAGACTTCTGGCTCGGTCCGAACGGATTCGGCCCCTATCTGAATAGACTGAAGGGAGGAGAGTAGACGGATGGCGAAACCATCGAAGATATTCCTGGACCCGATCTTCTCGCAGAATCCCATCGCGATACAAGTGTTGGGGATTTGCTCGGCTCTGGCCGTAACGACCAAGCTGGAAACGACTTTCACGATGTGCCTGGCGGTCATCTTCGTGCTGGCGTTTTCGAACATGAGCGTCGCGCTGATTCGCTCGCAGATTCCATCGAGCATCCGCATGATCGTGCAAATGACGATCATCGCGTCGCTGGTCATCGTCGTGGATCAGTTCCTCAAGGCGTACGCCTACGACATCAGCAAGCAGTTGAGCGTGTTCGTGGGATTGATCATCACGAACTGCATTATCATGGGCCGCGCGGAAGGTTTCGCGATGAACAACACCGTTGGCGACAGCCTTCTGGACGGTCTGGGCAACGGCATCGGTTATAGCGTGGTCCTCTTGAGTGTCGGCTTTTTCCGCGAGTTGTTCGGCTCCGGCAAGCTTTTCGGCCTCACCGTTCTGCCGCTGACGACCGACGGCGGATGGTACCCCGCGAACGGCCTGATGCTGCTGTCTCCCAGCGCGTTCTTCTTGATCGGTTTGTTCATCTGGGTCTTAAAGACGTTCCGGACGGATCTCGTGGAGAAGGAGAAGTAAGGTCGTGGTAGAACATTATCTGAGTTTGCTGTTCAAGGCCATCTTCGTCGAGAATCTCGCCCTGGCGTTCTTTCTCGGCATGTGCACCTATCTGGCGGTGTCCAAGCGGGTCTCCACGGCCACGGGACTGGGAATCGCCGTCATCGTAGTACAAACGATTACGGTCCCGGTGAATTGTCTGCTCTACAACTACATCCTCAAGGAGGGAGCCCTGTCCTGGGCCGGCCTGGGGCACCTGGATCTTTCGTTCCTCCAGTTGATCAGCTTCATCGGCGTCATCGCCGCGATGGTGCAGATTCTGGAGATGACGCTCGATAAGTTCTTCCCCGCGCTGTACAACGCCCTGGGGATATTCCTTCCGTTGATCACGGTGAACTGCGCGATTTTGGGCGGATCGCTCTTCATGGTGGAGCGGAGTTATCCGTTGGACGACAGTATCGTTTACGGCTTCGGTTCGGGCCTGGGTTGGGCGATCGCGATCATGCTTCTGGCCGCCATTACCGAGAAGACGAAGTATAGCGACGTTCCCAAGGGCCTTCGAGGTCTGGGAATCACGTTCATGACCGTCGGCCTGATCGCGTTGGCCTTCATGAGCTTTTCGGGAATTCAACTGTAGTATAGTGCGGCGCGTCCGCCGGAAATGGAGCCACCTCGTCGGCGGAAGCACCCTGTTCGGAGATTGATGGAATAATGCTGGTTCAAGTACTCGCGGGAGTCATCCTTTTTACGTTGATCGTGCTGTCGCTGGTCACGCTGATCATGGTTGCGCGGTACTATCTCGTGCCCCAGGGAGACGTCACGATCACGATTAACGGCGATCCGGGAAAGGCGATCTCCGTGCCGACCGGCGGCAAACTTCTTGGCGCATTGGCGGGAGCGAAAGTCTTTCTCGCCTCCGCGTGTGGCGGCCAGGGAACCTGCGCCCAGTGCAAGGTCAGGGTCCTGTCCGGCGGCGGCGATATCCTGCCGACCGAAGTCAACTACATGACGCGGCGGGAGGTATTTGAAGGAGTCCGTCTGGGTTGCCAGGTGCCGGTCAAACAGAACATGGAAATCGAAGTCCCCCCGGAGGTCTTCGACGTCAAAAAGTGGGAATGTACCGTCCGGTCGAACGAAAACGTCGCGACGTTCATCAAGGAACTCGTTTTGGAATTGCCGCCGGGCGAGGACGTCAATTTCAAGGCGGGTGGCTACATTCAAATCGAGTGCCCCCCGCACGAACTCTCATTCCGCGATTTCGACATCGAGGAGGAGTACCGCGAGGACTGGGATAAATACGACGTTTGGCGTTATCAGTCGAATGTCGCGGAAGAGGTCACGCGCGCGTATTCCATGGCGAGCTATCCGGCCGAGAAGGGGCTTATCAAACTGAACGTCCGGATCGCCACGCCCCCGCGAGAAGCTCCCAACGCGCCTCCGGGTATCATGTCGTCCTACATCTTCAACCTCAAGCCGGGGGACAAAGTCACGATCTCCGGTCCCTATGGCGAGTTCTATATTAGAGAAACCGACGCGGAGATGATCTACATCGGCGGCGGCGCCGGGATGGCTCCGTTGCGCTCGCATATTTTCGAGCTTCTGAAGACGCGAAGGAGCAACCGGCGGATATCCTTTTGGTATGGCGCGAGGAGCCTGCGAGAAGTCTTTTATGCGGAGGAATTCGAAGCGCTGGCGGCCGAATTTCCCAATTTTTCATGGCATTTGGCCCTGTCGGAACCGTTGCCGGAAGACAATTGGACCGGCCCTACGGGATTCATTCACCAAGTGCTCTACGACGAATACCTGAAGGATCACCCGGCCCCGGAAGACTGTGAATACTACCTCTGCGGACCGCCTCTGATGAACGACGCGGTCCTCGATCTTTTGGAGAACCTTGGTGTCGAACGTGAGAATATTTTGTTCGACGATTTTTACGGCGGCTAGCGCCGCGCTGGTCGTGGCGACCGTGCTCTCTCTTTCATTGGGATTGGGGTGCAGCCGCGAGGGACCGCTCCGCCGCGAAAGGGTGTTCACCGGCGAAACGATGGGAACGACCTTCACGGTCAAGGTGGTCGATCGCCCCGGAACCGCCGTCGACGGCGGTTCACTCACGGAAAGTATTCTTGCCCGGCTGAATGCCATTGACGCCGCGATGTCGACCTACCGCGAGGACTCCGAGATATCACGGTTCAACTCCGCGGAAACGACCGACTGGTTCGTGGTCTCGTCCGACACGGCAAACGTCGTCGGCGAGGCGCTGAAGATCGGAAAGCAAACCGGGGGGGCATTCGATATCACCGTCGGTCCGGTCTTAAGGTTGTGGCATTTCGGCGCGGGGACCGTCGAGGAGGAGAAGGCGATTCCGTCCGACGAAGAAATCGCCGCGACCAAGAAACGTACCGACTATCTGCTCATTTCCGTCCGCGAATCTCCTCCCGCGCTCAAGAAGCGACGGTCCGATGTCACTTTGGACCTCTCGGGCATCGCCAAGGGGTACGCCGTTGACGAGATCGCCGCGATCTTGGATCGCGAAGGCGTGGCGGACTACATGGTGGAGATCGGCGGAGAAGTAACGGCCAGAGGACGAAACGACCGAAACGTTCCATGGCGCATCGCGGTCGAAAAACCCCTTGCCGGCGAGCGATCCATCCAAAGGGTGGTGTCACTTCGCGATGCCGCGATGGCGACGTCGGGCGATTATCGGAGTTTCTTCGAGATCGACGGCGAGCGCTATTCCCACGTCATCGATCCCAGGACCGCTAGTCCCGTTTCACATGAATTGGTTTCCGTAACGGTCGTCTCCGCGCGGTGTGCCACGGCGGACGCACTGGCCACGGGACTGATGGTCCTCGGACCGGTGGAAGGGTACGCCGTGGCACGCGAGGCGGATATTCCGGCCCTCTTCATCTTGCGCACGGCCGAGGGGTTCGTTCAGCGGGCCACTCCGGCGTTCGCTCGTTTGGAGGTTCGATAGTTCCCATGGAAACAGTTCTTCTCACGGTCGTCGTTTTTCTTCTGGCCGCCGGCGCCCTTTCATTGACTGTCGTCTTCGGGAAAAGGAAACCGGAGTGCAACTGCAAGAACGCGGCGAGAATTCTCAAGCAGGTTCGCGACCGCGAGCGCCATCAACGAAATGAATTCCATGGAAGGATGTGCGCCGGTTGCTCCGAATCGGATCGCGGGTGCGGTCGTGAACGACCGGCGACCGACGAGGGTGCCTTTGAGGAACACCGGTGAACCGGCCCTCGTGTACCGGGAGCGGAGTGCGACCTCCGGACGTATTTCGGGGAGCGGCTGATCGGTCACGGATTCATGCCGGATTGCTGGAACGCAACCAAGTGCTTTTTCGAACGCGAGAGTCCGGGTTGATCTTCTTAAGTTGATTCGGATAGCAGAGATGTCTTTCCCTCTATGCGCCCGATGTATTAAGAACTTGTCCGTAAATTAGTTGGGGGGCCCATCCTGATTTTCACGCAGCGTA